>NZ_JAXGFR010000025.1:0-42175 GCF_041008775.1 Pseudophaeobacter sp. C1-32P7
ACTCGGCGTCAAGCCCGTCACAATTTACAGATATGTCGGCCCCAACGGGGAACTCAGAGAGAACGGAAGACGCGTCCTGGCCGCTTAGAGTGTCATTCTGCACTCAGCCGGAATCGACCCCCTGTACAGATTTCCAATCTGGCCTTCGGTCTCGTCTCTTCCCCGTTCGGGACTGGATCGGGGCCCGTCGGCCGCCTCCGCCCCGCCCGAAAACATGCCCAAAATGCGACGCTTTGACGGTTTTTCTCCTGATTTGAACCGCTTACTAACGGTTGGCTGCTAGTTTTCGTATCATCGGGGCAGAAACCGACGCCCGACCGCTGCCTGAACGCCTCTTTGCACCCGGCAAAGGACGCGCTGCAGGCGGCCCGGGCGCGACTTGGATCTGTCCTGAACGTGTCTGGCACCCGGCTGGCACCCTTGATACAGGGCCGGTCGTACTAGGATTTAAAGAGGTTTTCGGTGACGCAGGCAGAGCATGCCCAGGATGATACGGCGCTTCGCGCCCTGATCGGCGCAGCCCAGAGCCCCATGGCCCTGCTCGGCGGCGATGGCGCGATCCTGCATGCCAACAAGGCCTTTGCGCGCCTTGTGCCGCTGCGCCCGGGTCCGGCGCCGGGTATGCAGCAGTTCGTCTCCCCGCCGCCGCTGTCGCCGGAACGGCTCAGCCCCGGCGCAGGCCCGGCGCGGATCACCACCATGGCCGCGAGCGGGGACCGGCTGCACTGGAATATCAGCGCGCTGCGCCCCGGTCTCTTCCTGATCGAGCTGACCCGCTCCCAGAGTTTCTGGCGGCGCCGGTTCTATGCCCGGCTGCGCGGCCTCGCCCGTGCCACCCAGAGCCCGGTGATTTTCTGTACCCCGGAGCAGCGCATCCGCTGGATCAACCCCGCCTGCGAGCGGCTCACCGGCTACAGCAACGGCGATGCGCAGAACCTCAACCCCAGCGAGATCCTGCAAAGTGCCCATATGGATCCCGAGGGCACCGCCCGCATCACCCGGGCCATGGCCGCGCAGCGACCGGTCACCGCCGAGCTGCTGAACCGCGCCCCGTCCGGGCGGGAATACTGGCAGATGCTGGATGTCACCCCGCTGCACGGCCCCGACGGGCAGCTCGAAGGCTATGTGGCGGTGCTCACGGATATCACGCCGCTGAAACAGGCCGCCGAAGAGAACATGCGCAGCGCCCGGCTGGGCCGGATCATCGAAGAAAGCCTGCATGAGATCTATGTCTTCGACCCCGACAGTCTGAAGTTCACCGAGGTGAACCGGGGCGCCCGCGACAACCTCGGCTACAACATGAAAGAGCTGGCGCAGATGACGCCGCTGGACATCAAGCCGGATTTCACCCCTGAAGCCTTCCGCAAGATGGTCGAGCCGCTGACCTCGGGGCGGCAAAGCGTGCTGCGCTTCAAGACCCGGCACAAGCGCCGGGACGGCAGCTGCTATCCGGTGGAGATCACCCTGCAGCTGATGATGGACGATCAGCCCTGGTTCGTGGCCATGGTGCAGGACACCAGCCTGCGCGATGCCAGCCAGCAGGCGGCGGAAGTGGCTCATGCCCGGCTGGTGGCCGCGGTCGAGGCGCTGCCGGACGGCTTTGTCTATTATGATGCCGACGACCGGCTGGTGCTGGCCAATTCCCGTTACCGTGAAATCTATTCCGCCAGCGCCCCGATGATCCGCGAAGGTGTCCGGTTTGAGGACATCCGGCGCTACGGGCTGGAGCATGGCGAATATGAAGAGGCCAGGGGCCGCGAAGAGGACTGGCTGAAGGAACGCCTGGCCCAGCACGGCAAGGAAAGCGGCTCTTTGCGCCAGCGGCTCAGCAACGGGCGCATCCTGCAGATCTATGAACGTAACACACCCGATGGCGGCCGGGTCGGCTTGCGGGTGGATGTCACCGAATTCGACGAGGCCCGCGCCCGCGCCGAAGCCGCCAACGCGGCCAAGACCGCTTTTCTCGCCAATATGAGCCACGAGCTCCGCACCCCGATGAACGGTATCCTCGGCACCCTGCAACTGCTGGAGGACACCCGGCTCGACGCCGAGCAGAGCGAAATGCTGACCACCGCGGAAACCTCGGCACAGGGGCTGCTGTCGATCCTCAACGACATTCTCGATCTGGCCCGCATCGAAGCGGGCAAGGAAGAGCTGAACATCGCCCCCTTCGTGCCGAAGACGGTGCTGGAGCAGGTCGCCTCGCTGCACCGGGTGGTGGCCGAGCGCAAGGGCGTGGCGCTGGAACTGGCACTGGCACCGGGCACCGGCACGGCGCGGCTTGGCGATGCCCGCCGGATCGGCCAGATCCTGCATAACCTCTGCGGCAATGCGCTGAAATTCACCGAAGTTGGAGAGGTACGGCTCAGCGCCGAATTCTCGGGCGACGGGCACCTGTGCCTCGAGGTGCGCGACAGCGGCATTGGCATGACCCCGGAAGAGCTGCAGCGGGTGTTCGGTAAATTCGAACAGGCCGACAATTCCAGCACCCGGGCCTTTGGTGGCACCGGCCTGGGCCTCGCCATCGTCTCGGAGCTGGTGACGCTGATGCAGGGCCAGCTGGAGATCGCTTCAGAGCCGGGGCAGGGCACCACCATACGGGTGCGGCTGCCGCTGGAGCAGGCCGATGATGCGGACGCCGCGCCCCCTGAGACAGCCGCCAAAGCGGACGCGGAGACAGAAACAGGGACGGGCGCCGATCTGCCGCCGCCCCCCTCCGAGGCTCTGCTCCTTGCCCAGCCCCCCGCAGGATCTGAGACCTCCGGCCCGCCGCTGCGCATCCTGGTGGCCGAGGACAATGCCACCAATAGGCTGATCATCGGCAAGCTGCTGAGCCGGATGGGCCATCAGGCGGTGCTGTGCCACGACGGGGCAGAGGCCGTCGCAACCTGGGAGCCGGGGGCCTTTGACTGCCTGCTTATGGATATTTCCATGCCGAAGCTCTCTGGCATCGAGGCGCTGCACGAGATCCGCAAACAGGCCGGTGGAGCGGAACTTGCCCCGGTTTTTGCGGTGACGGCCCATACCATGCCGGACCAGGTGGACTCGCTGCTGCACGAGGGCTTTGACGGGGTGCTGAGCAAACCGATCCGCACCATGGACCTGAACCAAGCCCTGTTGCGCTGCCGGTCCGAGAGCAGGCCTGTGGACCTGTGAGTTGCGGGCACTGCCGACAACCAAGGAGGCCGCTACGGGATGGAAACGGCCAAGTCGGTAGTACCCTCGGTCGGGGATCTGGCGCGCTACACCTGCGGCAGGTCGTGGTTCGGGGAACAGGTGGTCAAGGTGTGGACCGCCCGGACAATCGCTACGGCTTATTCGCCACCCATTTCGGTGGTGGCATACCCCAGTAATCCCGCCCCCCTCGACTGCAAGGGAGGCAATCTGATCCATCTGAGCGGATGGAATTGACACCCCATCCGCTCAGATGGCGAACAGCTAGGTAGGATACCCTCACGTCATGGTCCTCTTGATAGGCCTCTATGTAGTCTGTTTGGTTCTCCAGTTTCATAAACACCCTATCTCGGTGTCCAAGAAACCGGCAGCAGGCCACTTCTTTGACTGGATACTGACGCATTGTCATGCTGCGAGCTTGGGAAATGATGATCTGATCCACCGGACCAGCACCAAGGAGCGTTGCAAGCAGTGCATGTCCACATTCATGAACCGCAATACGCCACAGCATCCGCTCAGTCTCGTCTCGGACATCGTCAAGACTAGCAATAAGGTAAGACGGGTCGAATACAGTGCCGTTGCGGTGTGCGCACGCCGAGGTAGTGATAGTGATCGTTTTTTCGCATACTTGAGCTTCCCCCAAAGAAGTGGTCCGTCCCTATGATTAGGAAACGGAGGACCATAAATGGCAACGAGCGCCACCTGTCACTTGAGGCCCCCTCAATAGTGAACACTTCCGTATGGGGTGCGGCTGTGTTAGCTCCTTGCGAGGAGGCTGTGATCGGCTGAAAGGCCTCCGCCGCTGCGAAGATGCAGTCCAATCGCAAGGATGGATATCCAAGAGTTTGCCGAGGTCGCCAGGGCTCTCCTCAGTGAGAGCCCTAGGCTTTCCAAAATGAAGTTCTGGGAAACTCTTCAGGGCGCTCTGTTTCGATTTCGATGATCTCCAGATGGCGGCATCGTGTCCTAGCGAGACCGCGTGATGAGGGTCAAACCGCATCCATTGCAGATGCGGTCTGTGCAGCACCCGTTAAAACATTACATAATTATCATTATACGATTAATACGTGTAGCCGCAAAGCAGTAATGTCACCCATCAGCAAAGCAGAAGTGTCACTATCCTCGCATACGGTAGCGAGAACGAGCGGACATGGGATGGGTGATGATGAGCGAGCGCGAGTTGAACCGTGTTGAGGTTTTGGCGCAGGTCGATGATGGTCGGCTGACGGTAGACAATGCGGCAAACCTGCTGAATCTGACAAGGCGGCAAGTGTTCCGGCTTATCAAGCGATACCGGCAGGATGGCGCCTCAGCGATCCGGCATAAGGCGCGCGGCAAACCTCCAAACAACCGTGTCCATCATGCAAAGCGCGATTATGCTCTGAGCCTGATCAAAGAGAATTACCCGGATTTCGGCCCAACACTGGCAGCTGAGAAGCTGGCTGAGCATCACGGGTTCACGGTGTCTCGTGAGACCTTGCGAAAATCTTTCTTTATTTTCTGATGCTGATCAGCCGATGGCACGGCTGGATCGGTGGAATAAGGGTGGATGTTGCATCGTGTTCGATTAAAGCGATCTCAGTCAAGCGTTTCAAAGTGTGCGAAAATGGATGATCGAAGACGGCATCTGGCTCTCGCGGAAACAGCGCCGGACCTTCCATCAACCTCGCTTACGGCGCGAATGCTATGGTGAGCTGATCCAGATTGATGGTTCGTATGCGCCGTCCACATCCCATTGGGAATTTCGGTGCCTGCTGGTTGACAGGTTCCAGCCCTTGGTGCGGACGAGCACGTCAGGGAGTCCCGGGCGAGCTCACGGCTTTTGATTGTGCGGCGGCATATCTCAAGGCCACCCTCGAAGCCATCGCTGCAGGTCACCCTGCCAGCCAGCTCGACGTGCTCCTCCCTGGAACTTCAAGCCGTCAAGTTGACAGCCCGGCGCCCGGCAGACGCCGCTTACCACCGTGCAGGGTGTGCCGGTTCACATGCTGCAGCGCTGACTGGGCATGCGCAGCTGTCGACCACGGCGATCTATGCCAATGCCGTCGGCCGCGAGGAGCAGGACATCGCCGCCCGTATATGGCGGTAGGTGACGCGAAGTCACGCCAGCAACGACGAAATGCGAAAAAACTTTCTTCATTTTCTGATGCTGATCAGCCGATGGCACGGCTGGATCAGTGGAATAAGGGTGGATGTTGCATCGTGTTCGATTAAAGCGATCTCAGTCAAGCGTTTCAAAGTGTGCGAAAATGAAAAATATATATTTATCATGTGCTTATAGTTAAAATTTGGGGATGGATGACACTGAGAATCTCGGATAGGGCGCGCCGTTCTCAAGGAGAGCAACGTGACTCAGTATTTCCCACCCAATGACTACCCCCCTGTTTGGCGACCATACGCCCTCACACTAGCTCGGCGTCTGCGTGAAAGCGTCATCCCCGGACCTGTCGACGAGGTCGAATTCTGGGATGTGGATAGTGGCCGCAAGCGGGATCCGCAGGCGGATGGCATCATGGATACGCATCCTGGCCGCCTCCTCATGCTTTTCCGTATCGCCGCCAGTTTCGGGCCCGAGGAGCGATTTCAGGATCAGGTTCGGCGCCCGGGAGGCGTGACTGTCTGGACCGGCATCAAGCCGCGCGAACTGCCCGGCATCGAGTATCTTCTGAAACATGGCGGGGTGCCTCTCGACATACGGGTCCACACGCGCAGCCCCCATCGACCGAGTGAGCCGGTCCTGCAACTCTGCAAGCCCGATACGCAGTATTCCGGGGAAGTTTCCACAGCGATGCAGGTGGCATTCGAAAACCGCATCACCGAAGCACTGTCTTTCCCGGCCCCGGTTTTGATCTTGCTGCCTGACGGGCTGGAGCTGTCTGCGTCTCTCAAGCGCATCTTGCCAGAGGCGGAACGCCTCGCGGCTGTTGATCGCACCATCATGCTGACTCTGTTCTGCGAGCTCTACAATCTGTCCGATACAGAGGAGCGGACGACTGTTGCGCACCATCTTCCGGACGATGCAACTTTGGCGCAGCTCGACTACCCGTCAGTGATCATGGCCTTGCGCTCGCCTTCGGCACTCGAAGCTGCCCGCAAGCTACAGAATATGGCACGGCCTGATCGTTCCGTGCGCAAGGACGGCCTCACACTTGAAGAGATCGGCGGCTCGTCAGCCGCACATCGCGCGGCGGCAGCTCTCGTCGCCGATATTCAGGCAGGCAAGCAGGGTGCGGCGCGCTGGTCCGAGATTCCCCGGTCATTGCTGTTCTACGGCGAACCAGGCACAGGCAAGACGGTCCTTGCGCAGGCCATTGCGCGGTCAGCGGACGTGGCGATCGTCATTGCGAGTGTCGGCGAATGGCAGGCAAAAGGCCATCTCGGCGACATGCTCTCTGCTATGCTCAGGACATTCTCCGACGCGGGGGCGCGCCGCCCTTGCATCGTCTTCATCGATGAGGTCGATTCATTTGGCGCCCGTGACAACCGTGATCGGCACAACAGCAACTACCGCCGTCAAGTGATCAACACGCTGCTCCGGGAAATCGACAAGTTCCTTGCGCTCGAAGGCGCCATACTGCTCGGAGCATGCAATGCTTTGGACACCCTTGATCCAGCGATCCGGCGGCCAGGCCGCTTTGATCAGATCGTCGAACTGGGGCGACCGTCGCTGGAGCAAATTGTTCATATCCTGCAGGGAGAGCTTCCTGAAGCTGTTGATCTGACGTGCCTGGCGCGCCACTGTGTCGGCCAGACGCCAGCCCAGATCGACGTGACGTTGCGCGCGGCGAAGGCCGCGGCCCGTCGCGAGGGGATCAGGTTCACCACAGAGTATCTCGCAGCGCAGCTGAGTGCCGGGCGCTCGGAGACCCCCGTCGTCGAGCGCCGGATCGCTGTCCACGAGGCTGGGCATGCGTTGATCACATCGATGTTGCTCGGCACGGCAGCAATCGAACGTGTCGTGGTCGGACAGGAGGACGGACATACGATACGGCGGTCCGCGATCCGCGAGGCGACGCTTGCAGAGTTCGAGCGTGAGATGATGATGCACATGGCGGGCCGTGCTGCGGAGCGCCTTGTGCTTGGAAATGTCAGTGCCGGCGGCGGCGGTGGTCAAGGGAGCGATCTCGCGCAGGCGACCCATCTACAGATGTTTTTCGACCGACAAGCAGGGCTCGGAATTCACGGTCCCGCCTGGCTTGGAGAACCTGATATATCGCGGATCTCCGAGAAGTACTGGGATCGTGTGCGCGTTAAGCTCGAGGAATTCGAGCGAATGGCGGGTGACCTCCTGCAACCGCACCGGAGTCTGCTTGAACGCCTTGCCGCAGAGTTGCTCGTCCGACGCGAGATGAATGCCGAAGAGCTACAGCCTTGGCTGATCCAGCTTAGGAACTTCAAGTAAACGATGAATATGAACTACAGTTTAGTTTACCCCGACCAATCTCGCTTGGTCGGGACGGAAAGCATTTCGCCCTCGCAACTCGACGAAGTCCGATACTTTGTCGAGATCGTCGAGCCGATAAAATTCCCTCTGTACCAAAAAACTTGGCCAGGAGTTTTGTACGGGACCGAAGGAGCTTATGCGTTTATCCGCCTGCCGATCCTGACCAAAGGTGAGGATGTGGCAAAAAGTGAGGCGTACACCACCGTTAGATGTTTTTCGAAACTTCCTATGCTGTACGCCTCACTTTGAAAATACATCAATTATTTTATTGACTTGGAATATACGTGATGGACACCCTGAAATCCATGAAAACGATCGCTGACATGGTCCACTGGATCGAGACCGATAACCCATTCACCCCAGCCTTCCAGAAGAAAGTCCTTGGGTCTGTACGGAAGATGAAAAAACTGCCGCACTATGGCGTTCCCTTGGAACAGATCCCGGCGGATCTGGATGCCTTTGACAAGACCTGGGGCCGCGGCCCCGTGCGACAGCTGCCAGTCGGGTTCAAGTCAACGTCGTCATTCTCGGCTTGGCGATCACAGGTACGTTCCGCTTTGACCGCATTCTTCGGCACCGCCAAACCGGTCGCCACCGCCGACCCTGACGATAACTGGTCCAAGCTTATGACAGACCTTGAAACTGCAGGGGTTCCTGCCAAGAAGCTGATTGCCGTCACAGTCCTGGCAAACGCTGCGCGCCAAGAATCTCTTGCCCCGATCGAGGTTTTACACTCGTGGCTCCAGGGTGCTGTGGACACGGCGGATATGCCGGGTCGCCACCGATCCATCAAGGCTGCAAGCAAGCTGATCCACAAGCACCGAAATGTCCTCTCTGTTGAGACGTCTCCGGATTTCGGAATCCCGGTGCAGAAATCCAGGACGCACTGCATCCGTCTTGCGCTTCCCGAACCCTTGTCAACCGAGGCTGAGACCTGGAAACAGAAGCGTATCCAGGGAGAACGAAAAGGCCACCGCCGCAAGCGGAAGAGCGCCTGTTCACCTGCGCGCGCAGAGCAAGCGATGCGCGGTGTCACCTATGTCTACAGGGCCATGGTTGACGCAGGCATTCTCCAGCGCGAGCAGGCCTGTTCGGTATCCGAAATGGCCAATCCGGAACTGCTGGCGGACGTTATTGAGCAAGAATTGAATGGTGACGTCCCCTGGCAGCCTTTACAGCCGACAACATTGTTCGAATACGTCAACAACTGGAAGCTCTTCGTTCGCGGCAGCGGTCATGATGCCGAGGCGCTGACCGAAGTCATTGGCGATTTCAGTGAGTTCGAGAACGTCAAATCCATGTCGACCTCTCGGCGTGGCTGGTGTGAAGCCTTCCTGCTCGATCACCACAAGCAGGCTGCGTTTTTCAGCTTGCCGAACGCGCTCTTTCACAAGGCGAAGAAGGCCATGCAGGCCTACGAAACAGGATCCCAGCGTGAAAAGGACGCGGCCATCGCATTGGGGATCGCGGCCTGTGCCGCAGCGATCTGGACCTCCCTGCCCCTGCGGATTTCCACCCTCCTCCAGCTGACTTACGGTGGTGAGAGCGCAGATGTCCAACTCCATGGAAGCCGACGCGGCCTTGTGCTGACCACGCCGCCTGACATCGTCAAGAACGGATACTCCCACCACTACATTACATTGCTTGCGAAGCGTGGTGGAGATCCGCGGGAAATCGTCTCCTGGTTCGCGCACGAAGTACGTCCGCGCCTCTTGGCAGCCCACATCGCCCCTCACCTTCGACAGCCCGATCGGCTTTTTGGCGGGGTGTCCTATGCGCGCCTGAGCTCCATCTGGCGAGATGCTACCCTCAGCGCAGGCGTACCAATGACGCCGCACCAGGTTCGCCACGCCTTGGCGACAATCATGGCCAACCAGCCGGGCGCTGATTACGCGATCATCGCGGCCCTGCTGGGGGACACAGAGGCAACCGTCCGAAAAAACTACGTGTTCGTCGACCAGGCTCGCAAACATGAAGAGGGCCAGAAACTTCTTGCCCAGATCCAGAGTAATGTCCTGATGCGGGGTACTGCGTGATGCCTGAACGCAAATCCTTGCCCCTGGAACAGTTTCCCCGGAAGTTTCAACTCGCCGTCAAGCGCTTCGAAAAGCCTCGCCGAGGCCGCCGCAGATACTCAAAAGCATCGATCCAGAAAACGATCGTATCCTTTGGCCAATACCTGGCTGTGGTCCAGAAAGCTGGCCTGCCCTTGGAGCTATCCCGCGACGGGCTGTCCGTCTTCATCGACGACCTCGACGCTCGCAAGCTTCGCAACAGCACGAGACTGACCTACCTTTCGGGCGTCCAAGCCATGGCGAAAGAGGTGAAGTATTCTACGGCGGAGCGGCGCCTAATCCTGGAAGACTGCGAAATTTACCGCGAGGCCATGATGCGGGAGGTCCCGACCAAAGTACGTAAGATGGCTGCGCGCCCCATCACTCTGCGAGATGTTGCAAAGGCCGGGGTCAAATGGCGCCAGAAGGCGAGCCAGGCCGACACGATGAACAAGCGGCGAACCTATTTTCAGCGCTCAGCTGTTCTCGCTTTACTATCCATGGTTCCTCTGCGGATCTCGGATGTCACCGGTCTGATTGTCGACGAGCAGATCCAGCGTCGTGAAACCGGCTGGTTCTTGAACCTCACGTCCGGAAAATCGGATTATCGTCATAATGGTTCGCTCCATCACAGCTTGACGCCATATCTCGATGACCTGTTGCTATACGGTGAAAGCGGGTCAGTGCATCTTCGATACGCTGGACGTATCGGCACGCCCCTCTTCGGCACGGAGATGAACCGGCATCTTTCTTCCCGAACGTTGGCCTACAACTTCAAAGTGGCGACAGGACATGCCCCACATATCGTTCGCACCCTCGTACATGACGCAATGGCAAAACATGGGGCCTATGGCGCCGAACTGGCTCGTATTCTCTGCGGTCAAACCAGCATTCAGGTCGCCAAGAGCTACGAGGTTCACGCCAAACGTTTCCGCGCCGAACGGGCGCAGGAGATTCTCAGAAATATCCAAGCGAGGACCTTGCCCAAAAGCCCTCAACGACAGTAGCCAGACTTGGAAATTCGGAACCGGACTGCCTAGACCTCTAGCTCGCGATAACCTTCCGACGGAATTGTTCGTCGCCAGATCATTTGACTGATGCCGAGAAGATGTCATGCGAAGGAACCGTGTACTTGAGCTTGAAGAAGCCCCTGAAAACGGTTTCCTTCGCTCGCCCGAAGGCTGCCATCTTAGCGCAGGAGGTCGCTCTGCAAAGAACCGACACGAAGGCGATGACGAGCAGTTCGCCTAAGTCATGCCGCGCGTTCGCAGCGCGGGGATCGAGGACGTCTTCGAAGGCCGACAAGAACAGATGCATGGCGGTGATGGGCTCAAGGGGGACAGTCCACCTTCAGAATTCATCATGACCTCAGCCGCAACCCACACCGTTCAGTGCATCGTGGCCATATGCGATTTCCATGTCCCGAAATGGAGTTGGCCTCGTTTCGGGGTCTCTTCGAACCACACAACAAAAAGCTATTGGAGGAGTTTGATGTGGATCTATCCCGTTAAAATTATGCGGCGCAGTTGCCCATTTACTCACTCGACGCCGCAGAGAGGCACCGACCTCTGCAATGGCCGCACCGCACCACCACCGGAACACAAATAACCGCCGGAAAATGTAACGACCTGCCGTTATAACCGGCGCGACTTTCCCGCACCGGCTGTGATCTATTCCCTAGTAAATCCCGCGTCAGTCGATGCGGCGCAGGAAGCCGCCCTTTGCGACGGTGATCAGCAGGCGTTCGTGGATCTCGCTGTCGGTCTCGAAGCTGCTGCTCTCCTGCAGATAGGACTGCACGGCGGTATAGGGATTATTACCCTTGCCCCAGGGACGGTCCGGATAGGTGTCCTCTTCCATGTCTTCGACCAGAGTGTCGAACACCACGCAGTAGCTGCCGGAGGAGGTGAGCGGGGCATAGGCACGCAGCTCTTCCAGGACGTGTTCATGGGTGTGGTTACTGTCGAGGCAGACCAGGATCTTCTTGTAGTCGGCCGCGAAATCGCGGACCTGGCTGATGATCTCGGGATCCACCGAGGAGCCCTGGATCATCTCGATCCGCGAGCGCATCGGATGGGCGTCGATGGCGGCGCGGTTGTGGGCGCGGATGTCGATATCGATGCCCAGAACCTTGCGTTTGGAGACCGCCGGATCAAAGCTTTCCCCGGCTTCGATGGCATCGACCATATCCAGCATGGCCAGCATCGAGGCGGAGAACACCAGCGAGCCGCCATGAGCGATGCCGGTTTCAATGATCAGATCCGGCCGCAGCTTGTAGATCAGCTCCTGCATGGCGACGATGTCCTGCGGGTACTGAATGATCGGGCGGTCCATCCAGTGGAAATTGTAGGAATACTGCGCCTTGGCGGAGCTGCGCAGGAAATCCAGCGCGGTTGTCTGAATGGTGGGGTTTGCACCCATTTCCTTGATGCGGCCGGTAATCTCGGTTTTGAAGTCGGTCATGGTGTCAGTCTCTTGCTCGATAGGGGGGTCAGATGGGAAGCGGGGCATCGGTGCGGTGGCCGATCACGCAGGGCGGATCATCCGGATTGCCGGGGCGGGCGCCAAAGATCAGCAGATCCCGGCGGCCGTATTGGTCGGCGATGCTTTCGGCTAGGGCGCGCACCGAAATGCCGGTGCCGCTGCAGATATTGCTGATGCCGCTGCGCGGGGACAGGGCATCCTGAACCAGCAGGGCGGCGGCGGCATCGACATCCATAAAGTCGCGGATCTGTGTGCCGCTGCTAAGCTCCAGCGGACGGCCTTCGGCCAGATGCGCATGCAGCGAGGCGACCAGCCGCCGGGGGTCCTCTTCCGCTCCGTGCAGATAGAACAGCCGCGCCCAGAGAAAGGAGACACCGGCCTGCGGCAGCGCCGCTTGCAGAGCGGTTGCGCAGGCCGCCTTGGCGGCGGCATAGGGCGACTCCGGCGCCAGCGGCGTGTCCTGGAAGGCCTGGCCGCCGTTCAGATCGTATTCCAGGCAGGTGCCGAGCCCCACGAAACGCGGCACCCCGGCCTGCCGGGCGCCTTCGGCCAGAGCCATGGTGCCGGCTACACAGTGCAGATTCTTGAGCGAGGTCTGGTATTTGCCCGGCTCCGCATACCAGGCCATGTGCAGCACCAGATCATAACCGCGGGCGGTTTCCGCCCACCAATCGGCGGGTTGCGCAAAGAGATCCTCGACCTCGACGACGCGGTCCCGGGGATCCGGGGCACAGATGCGCCCGGCCGAACCCTTCCGGATGACATGACACAACTCATGGCCGCCTTGGCGCAGCTGCCGTGTAACAGCGCGGCCGACAAATCCGGTGGATCCAGTCAGAAGGATACGCATCATTGCTGCCCGCAGCCTCTCTTCATACGAATTTCTGCTCCAACTGGGTGCCCGTGACATGCGCCAGCGCGCGCTCCCGCGCGGCGTCGCACAAGACTTCCTCCTCGCAACCGAAATCGAGGACGACATCCCGCTCGGTGATACCCTCGGCCTCGGTCACGCGCCGGACCGGCAGGATGGTGAAGGTCTTGAGCTGCTGCAGAGAGGCCTCCGGGTAATCTCCGATGACCGCGACCCCCTCGGCCCGCAGGGTTTCGGGCAGTTTGACACAGGCAAAATAGAGCGCCGCCGTACTTCGGATCTGCGCCATCGGAACAGGCAGATTATCGACCTGCCCCAGCCCGCGCAGCCGCGCCGCAAGCGCATAGTTTTCCAGCGGGTCGGCGCCCAGATTCAACCGCAGCCGCAGCCCCGTGAGCATGCGTTCGATCGGGTGAATCCGCAGATAGTTGGCAACCATATCCGGCTTGGTCAGACCGCCATGGGTCAGGGCCAGACCATAGAGAACCTCCAGGCCACCGCGGTAGATGTCCCAGGCGCTCATGACATCGCGGAACCCCAGCTGCGAGCGTGTATCGCCTTCGAAGTGACGGCTGACGGAGATATAGAAGGGGTCCTTGGCATAGATCAGATCCCCCGCCCCCAAGTATTCGGCAGGAATGGTGAAGGCCCAGAATGCAATATCGGTGGCGATCGGGTGCAGGGCGCGGAAAGCCTCCCGGCGCAGGATGCAGATTTCCGAGTAGATGCGGTGCTCTACGATATGCTCCAGCAGCTGGGCATATTTGCCCTGACCAATGGTGACATCGCGCGGCTGGCTGTAGAATTGCGCTTGCACCTCGCCGGTGACCAGATCCTTGATCTGCCAGGGGGCATAAAGACCGCTGGCGGAGGGGTTGACCTCCAGCATGGTGATGGCACTTTGCAGGGCCTCGGGCTGCAGCCGGTCGTCATCCGCGAGATAGACGAGATACCTGCCCTTGGCCGCGCTCATCACCGAATGAATGTTCGGCACCGCCCCGATGTTTGTCTCCTGCCGGAAGGTTCGCAGAGGCAGCCGCTCCCGCGCCGCCTCCAGCACAGCCTGGGTGCTGTCTTCGGAAGCATTGTCAGAGACCAGAACTTCGGTTTCAAAGGGCAGCTGCGGCAGGATCTCCTCCAGATGCGCCAGCACCGTCTCCAGATATCTGGCCCGGTTGAATGTTGGAATGCAGATACTGAGTTTCAGGTCTGACATACGTGAAGTTTCCTGTTCGAATGTGCTGGGGGTCCGGCCGCAAAGCCGGAAGTCAAAGAGAGAGAGGCCAGACAGGCCGGTTCCAGGGTCACGGTACGGGACAGTCGCCAGACACTGCCGCGCGTATCCTCATGCGGCTGTGGCCTGTAGCAAAAGGCGCCAAGCAGGGACAAGGCAGACAGAAGCAGATCTGGCATGGATCATGACCAGGTCTTCCAGGGCGCCTGATCACTGTTCCACAGGCCTTCCAGATAGGTCTTGTCGCGCAGCGTATCCATCGCGCTCCAGAACCCGCGGTGCTTGTAGACCGACAGCTGCCCCTCCTGCGCAAGGTTCTGCATCGGCCCCTTTTCCCAGATCGTCTCTGGTCCTTCGATCTGATCCAGCACCGAGGGTTCGCAGACGAAGAAGCCGCCGCTGACCCAGTGGTTGTCGCCCGCCGGTTTTTCCACGAAACCGGTGGCGGCGCTGCCGTCCATCTCGATGCTGCCATAGCGGCCGGTGGGTTGCACTGCGGTGACCGTTGCCTGACGGCCTTCGGCAAAGTGAAAGCCAAGGAGGCTGGTCAGATCGACATCGGAGACCCCGTCGCCGTAGGTCAGGCAGAAAGTCTCGTCCAGATACGGCCGGGCATAGGCCAGGCGGCCGCCGGTCTGGGTCAGCTCACCGGTGCTCAGCATGGTGATACGCCAGGGCTCGGCGGAGTGGTTCAGGATATTGAACTCTCCGGTGCCCAGATTGACGCTCACATCTGCATTATAGAGCAGGTAGTTGGTGAAATATTCCTTGATCATATGGCCTTTGTAGCCACAGAGGATGACGAAATCCGTCAGCCCATGGGCGCTGTAGGACTTCATGATGTGCCACAGGATGGGTTTGCCGCCGATCTCCAGCATCGGCTTTGGCCGCAAGTGGGATTCTTCGCTGATCCGGGTGCCCAGGCCGCCGGCCAGAATAACAACTTTCATGCACTTGCTCGCATCATTTTCAATTTCTCTTGAAATTTAGCGATAAGCGGACGCGGTTAATTTTCTTTTACCCGGATGAGGTGTTTCGAGTTTGGTAACCATTTTCTCCTAGGCCTTCAGACATCAGCCCCGTACTGGAAATCCCGCGCTGGAAACCCTTGCAAAGATGGATCATGAGCCGACCGCTGCCGCCCCGCAGACCCCTGCCCGCCTGCTGCACAACGTGCCGCGCCCTGCGGGATCACCAAGACGTGAGAACCGGAGCAGGAAGGATCGCGGACAGGTCCAGCATCACCGGCAGCCGTCAACTGCAGCATGTTTCCTGACCCGGACAGAAAGACACCAACAGGCAGAGCACCAAAGGCACGCCACCGCAGATAAGGCACCAACGTGAGCAACACTGACTTCGACAGCGCATCCTCATTCTGGCAGGGGCGCCGTGTATTTGTGACCGGGCATACCGGGTTCAAGGGCAGCTGGCTGACCGCCTGGCTGCTGCAGATGCAGGCCCAGGTGCGTGGTTTTGCGCTGCCGCCCGCGATGGAGGGCGTGCCCGAGGGACGCCAGAGCTTCTTTGACGAGCTGGGCCTGGCGGCGCAGATCGACCATGTGCCGGGGGATGTGCGCGATCAGGAGGCGCTGCGCCAGGCGGTCAAGGGGTTTGACCCCGAGATCGTCATCCACATGGCGGCGCAGCCGCTGGTGCGCTATTCCTATGCGGCGCCGGTGGAAACCTATGCGACCAATGTCATGGGCACCGTGCATCTTCTGGAGGCCTGCCGCACGGCGGCACCTTCGCTGCGCTCGGTTGTCGTGGTCTCCAGCGACAAATGCTACGAGAACCGCGAACAGATCTGGGGCTACCGGGAAACCGATGCCATGGGCGGCCATGACCCCTATTCCAGCAGCAAGGGCTGCACCGAGCTGGTCACCGCCTCCTACCGCAATTCCTATTTCCCGCCGGACCGACTGGCAGAGCATGGCGTGGCGCTCTCCTCGGGGCGGGCCGGCAATGTGATCGGCGGCGGCGACTGGAGCCCGGACCGGATCGTGCCGGATGCCATGCGAGCCTTTGCCAGTGGTAACCCTCTGCACCTGCGCCACCCCGGCGCCCTGCGCCCCTGGCAGCATGTGCTGGATCCGCTGGCGGGCTATCTGCGCCTTGCCGAAATGGGGATCTCCGACCCCGGGCGCTGCGCTCAGGGCTGGAATTTCGGCCCGGCCGATCACATGACGCTTTCTGTCGAGGCGATGATTTCCAGTTTCGCCGAAACCCTTGGGCCGGAATTCCAGTGGAGCAGCCAGCCGGACAACAGCCTGCATGAGGCGAACCTTCTCAAACTGGATTGCAGCGCCGCGCGGCAGCTCTTGGGCTGGCAGCCGATGCTTGACGCCGGTGACATGACAGCCTGGACCGCGGATTGGTACCAGGGCCAGACGCCAGAGCAGCGCAACGCAACCACCGCGCGGCAGATCAGCGAATACCGCCGCCGCCTGGCCGCGGCCTGAGGCGCAGGGACTTGCCCTGAGAGGCTCCGACCGATCCTGCTGCCCTCTGGTCTGCACGATACGCGGGGCCATCCGCTGCAACCCTGCTTCGGCCTTCACATGAACGGCATGACGTTCCGGCACCCTATGCCCGGAACGTTACGATCCTTGATTAAAATCAAGAACGCCCCCTGCGAACCATGCCACCCTCAATGTGGTTCGCGATTAGAAGGGGCTGGATCGCGCGTGGGGGTGATGCGCGTGAGGCGGGCCATTCAGGAAAACAGCAACGGGGGCACCGGGAGCATGGTATCTTTGCACGCAGCCAGAACCGCAGCGGCGCTGTTTCTGCTTGTTCTTGCGACCGCCGCTCCGGCCGATCCCCCCGCACCCGGGGGTGGCTGTCGCCTGCTGAGGACGCAGGCTGCGGTGGTCTGCAAGGCCAAGGTCTCCTGCCGCAGCTCTGCCCCGGCGGTCGCGGCCATCCGTCCCTTGTTCTTCCACTGCGCCGCAGGCCAGCCCCTGCCCCGACCCGTTGCCGAGGCCGCCATCGGCGCCTTCAAATCTCCGCGTTATTTCCGCTGCTGCATCGGCAACGATCTTCTTTCCATCCTGCCGACTGCTTCCACATCCGACTGAAAGGACCCCTGCGATGGCTTTTAACGATTACCGATCCCTTCTGGTGAGTGACACCGAAGCCTGGCACGATGGCAGCGGCGTCATCACCTATTCCTTTATCGGCACCGAAATGCCGCGCTACTATCGCAAGCTGGATACCGATGGCGACGGCACCAAGGACGCCTGGAACATCAGCGGGGAGATCGTGCCCTTCACCAATGATGTGTCGATGACGGTGGAACAGCGGGCGATGACCTCGGCCGCGATCAGCGCCTGGAACGAGGTGGCCAACGTCAACCTGCAGCCCGGCACCATCGCCCGCGGCGGCACCGACAGCACATTCGGTACCCCGGTCACCGGCAATGGCACCCTGGTCGCGGCGGGCGGCAGCGCCCTGCCCGTCAATGACGACGGCTCCTCTCTGGTGGACATGTCGGCGGTCTTCGAGGAGGGGCTGAATTTCTTTGGCGAAGAATATGACGCCAGCCAGATCTACGTGAACACCAATGGCAATATTACCTTCGGTTCGGGCCTGTCCCAATATACCCCAAGCGGGATCTCGGCCGGCTCCACCCCGATGATCGCCGCCTTCTGGGCCGATGTGGACACCCGCGCCGGGCAGCCGATCTATGTGGACGTGGATGCCGAGGCCGATGTCGTCACCATCACCTGGGAGGATGTCGGCTTCTACGATCAGCACGCCGAGCCCAGCAATTCCTTCCAGATGCAGCTTTATGACCGCGGCGAGGGCGATTTCGACATCGTCTTCCGTTATGAGGATATCAACTGGTCGGCCGGCACCGCCTCGGGCGGCGATGAAGAAACCGGTCTGGGCGGCACCCCGGCCCGGGCCGGCTATTCGGCCGGCAATAGCGCCGATTTCTTCGAACTACCGCAATCGGGCAACGAAAGCGCCATCACCAATCTGGAAAACACCACCGGCAATACCGGCGTCGAAGGGCTTTGGGTGTTTGAGGTCCGCAACGGTGCAATCGTCGGCGACATCACCTTTGCTGCCACCGAATTCGAGGATCCCGACCTGTTCGGCTATGTCGCCGATTTCCCCAATCCCGACCACTTGGGCGACCGCCCGTCCAAGGCTGGCGATCTGTGGATCAACAGCGCCAATGAAGACCAGTTCATCCCCGGCACCGGCCCGGTCTATGGCCACACCAGCTGGAACACCTACCTGCACGAACTGGGCCATGCCCTGGGCCTGCGCCACCCCAATGAAGCGCCCAATGACGGCGACACCAATGCCCAGTACACGGTGATGTCCTATGTGGAGCATCCCTCCGAATCCGGTGAAGACCTGAGCGATCAGGCCTATTCCCTGACGCCGATGGTCTGGGATATCCAGGCCATGCAGGAGCTTTATGGCGCCAATACCACCACCCGCGCCAGCGATACGGTCTATTTCGGCGATGGTGGCGGCACCCATGGCACCGCAGAATATCAATACGCCACCAATGCCGACAATGATCTGGGCATGCAGGTCAAAGGCGAGGATGGTACCTACCGCGATGTCTACCTGACCATCTGGGATGCCGGTGGGCAGGATCTGATCGATGCCTCGGATCTGTCGACCCGCAGCCTGATCGACCTGCGCCCCGGCGCCTATTCCACCATCGGCGAGGAGACCGACAATATCGCCGTCGCCGCCGCGGTGCGCCAGGACGGCGCGGTGATCAATTTCATTGAGGATGCCTGGGGCGGCAGCGCCAAGGACCGGATCATCGGCAACAATGCCGACAATGAGCTGCGCGGCGGCGGCGCCCGCGACGTGATCCGCGGTGGCCGCGGCAGCGACGATATCGCGGGCGAAGGTGGCAACGACCGGCTGTTCGGCAATGGCGGCGGCGACCTGATGCAGGGCGGGCGCGGCAAGGACAAGATGAACGGCGGCGGCGGCGGCGATGATCTGTTCGGCGACGCGGGCCGGGATACGCTGAAAGGTCGTAGTGGCAGCGATCTCCTAGACGGCGGCGGCGGCAATGACCTGCTGATCGGCGGTGGCGGCGGCGATACCTTCGTCTTCAGCGACGGCGATGACCGGGTGCGCGATTTCAGCACCAGCCGCAACGGCGAGGTGATCGATCTCTCTGGTGTTGCCGCCTTCACCGGTTTCAGCGATGTGATGACCAACCACGCCAGCGACGAAGCCGAGGGTGTCATGATCCGCGATCTGACCGGAAATTCGATGCTGCTGGAAGGCCTCACAATGAGCGAGCTTGGCGCAGACGATTTCCTGTTCTAATTGTATTGTATTTCAGGCGCATCAGGGTCCGGGGTTTTTTCCACACCCGGGCCTGTTTTCTGTTCTTCTGAGGCCGAGAATCGTTAAAATCATCCGGTAGATTTGCTGCCGGTATTCTGGGGCAGTGACCTGTGTGACCAGTAGAAGGGACCCTCCTCCATGACAACCTACAGCCTGACCGGTATTGCCGTGCTGCGCAGCAGCCTCCAGGGCGAAGAAGACGTGATCCGCGGTGTTGAAACAGGAATTGACCTGTCCATTTTTGTGCCCGGCGATACCTCGACGCTGCGCTATACCAATTCCGCCAATTCCGAAGACCCGAACCAGCCGCTTGCGGATATCCGGGTGGAGGGTGCCACCGGTTACATCGAGGGCGGCCCGCTGGATGAGGACGAAGCCTCGATCCTTGAGGTCCGCTGGAATGATGGCGGCACCATCCGCACCACCACGGTGCTGGTGATGACCTTCTTTGAGGCTGAGGTCGATGGCTACAGCAATGTGGACGCCGATGCGATCTTCGTGCTGGACGGCGATCCCCTGCCCAGCATCAGCACCCGCGCCCAGTGGAATGCTTTTGACAACAGCATCCAGTCGGTCGGCCCGGCAACCGGCACCTTTGCCCCGAACCAGGAAATCCCGCTGACCAGCTTCTTCAGCACCTCGACCGAAGATGACCTGATCATCGGCAGCGACGGCAATGACGAGCTGATCGGCGGCCCCGGCAACGATACCATCAACCCGGGCGACAATATGGACACGGATTTCATCCAGCCCGGCGCTGGCCGGGACCGGGTGATCTTCTCGGATCTGGAGCGCGGCTATGTGCATCTGGACCACTCGGATCTTGATGAAGGCATCACCGTGGAGATCGACGGCAATGCCAATACCGGGTTGATCGACAAGGGCGGCAATGGCCGCACCCGGCTGGTGGATGTGCAGAACCCGATCCTGGCCGGCGCTGATATCGGCGGGCTTGGCGTGGTAGGCACCGATTACAGAGATGTCTTCCGCGTCACCTCGGCCGATGGCGGCTGGCTGCAGCTGCGCGGGGGCGGCGGCAATGACCGTTTCGTCATCGGCGAAAGCGACGGTGCGGTGCGGCTGGATTACATCAACGCAGACAGTGGCGTGGTCGCCAAACTGAACCGTGGCCGCGTCATCGATGATGGGATGGGCGGCGCTGACCGGATTGTAGGCGATGGGCAGATCACCGAAATCCGCACCGGCATGTATGATGACAAGGTGATCGGATCGGGCCAGAACGAAAGCTTTATCCTGATGGCCGGCGAGGACACCCTGGACGGCCGCGGCGGCTATGACCGGCTGCGCTATGACCGCTCGGGCGTCGATGCCGTCGAAGTGAACCTTGGCCGGAATGAGGCCACCGGCACCTGGCGCGACGAAGCCTTCAGCCACAGCATCCGCGGCATCGAACACGTGCGCGGCTCCCGCGAAGGCGATGACACGCTCGTGGGCAACCGCGGCGACAACCGTTTTGATGGCCGCGGTGGCAATGACACCATCAAGGGCAAGGGCGGTAATGACATTCTCAATGGCGAGGATGGCCGGGACAAGCTGATTGGTGGCGGCGGCCGCGACACCCTGGATGGCGGCGCCGGCAATGACCTGCTGATCGGCCAGAAGGGCGGCGACACCTTCGTCTTCTCCGAAGGCCGCGACAAGGTCAAAGGCTTTGGTGGCGCCGACGAGATTGACCTCAGCAGCGCCGAGGGGATCAGCGATTTCACCGATCTGAGCAACAACCACCTGAGCGAAGCGCGCGGCAATGTGGTGATCACCGACGATAACGGCGACAGCATGATCCTCGTGAACCGTGATATCAGCGATCTGAGCGCGGACGATTTCCTGTTCTGATCCGCTTCTGCCTTCCCCGGCCCAGTGGTCTGGCGCCGGGGAAGGCTCCCATTTCCAGCTCCCTTTTTCCGCCCCACCTGCCCCCGAGATCTACGGCCCGGGCTTAACCCGACCGCAGGGCAAGGCAGCGTAAAGAGATTTACCAGATCCATCCCGGATCCCCGCCATATTTGAAAGACAGGATCGCCCATGGCCCGCAGGAACAGCTATCAGTCCATCCTCGGTGACAGCTGGCACGACGGCAGCGGCAGCGTGCGCTATTCCTTCCTCGACGCGGACATGCCCCGCTATAACCGGGCTGTCGACACCGATGGAGACGGCATCAAAGACGCCTGGCGGGTCGGCGGCGGCCGGGTCTCTTTCGAAAAAGATTTTTCCATGACCGCGAGCGAGCAGGAGATGGCGCTGCAGGCAGTCGCCGCCTGGAACGAAGTCTCGGGCGTCAACCTGCAGCCCGGTGTGATCCCGGGCGAAGGGTTTGGGGACGTCACCTTTGCCAGCACCGAATTCCGCGACCGCTTCCTCTTCGGCTTTGTCTCGGGGTTTCCCGATGCGGAGGATCTGGGTGAGACCCCGTCGCGCGCGGGTGATGTCTGGATCAACCGCAATAACCGCGATCAGTTCCTCGCGGGTGCCGGTGACGACGGCGGGCCGGTCTATGGCCATACCAGCTGGAACACCTACCTGCACGAGCTGGGCCATGCCCTGGGCCTCCATCATCCGAACGAAAACCCCAGCAATCCAAGGACCAGCAACCAATATACGGTGATGTCCTATGCCGCCCACCCGGAGGAACGCGGCGACGGTGCGCAGAAACAGGCCTTTCCACTGACACCGATGCTCTGGGACATCGAGGCCATGCAAGAGCTTTACGGCGCCAATACCACCACCCGCACCAGCGATACGGTCTATTTCGGCGATGGCCGCGGCAATCGCGGCGCGCTGGAATATCAATACGCAACCAATGCCGACAACGCGCGCGGCATGCAGGTACAGGGCGAAGATGGCCGCTACCGCGATGTGATCCTGACCATCTGGGATGCCGGTGGGCAGGATCTGATCGATGCCTCGGGCCTTACCACCGACAGCCGCATCAACCTGCGTCCCGGGACCTATTCCTCGATCGGCGAGATCAACGACAATATCGCCATGGCCGCTGCGGTGCGCCAGGAGGGCGCGGTGATCAATTTCATCGAAGACGCCTGGGGCGGCTCTGGCAACGACCGCCTGCGCGGCAATGGCGCGGATAACAGCCTGCTGGGTCAGGGCGGACGTGACCGGCTTTTGGGCGGCAGCGGCAACGATCAGCTCGACGGCGGCACCGGGCGCGACCTTCTGGTCGGCGGCAAGGGCGCTGATGTCTTTGTTTTCTCCGGCGGCAGCGACCGGATCCGGGATTTCACCGCCGGCGAGGACAGGATCGATCTGACCCATGCCACCGGCATCGAAGATTTTCAGGACCTCAGCGACAATCACATGCGCGCCCGCAACGGCCATGTGGTGATCGAGGATGAAGACGGCGATCTTCTGATCCTGCGGCACCAGGAAATCGGCGATCTTGGCGCCGAGGACTTTCTGTTCTGATCTGGTCAGAACAGGAAATCATCTGCATCGATCTGGCCCGGGCGCAGATCCTCCAGCAGCAGATGCCCCGCTCCGGTGTCGATCTATGTGCCCGCCGGGCGGCGGCTGATCTCCAGATCGTCAAAGCCGAAACCGCGTCCCGGCAGATCTGACAGGTCAATCAGATCCTCCCCCGTGGTCGTTTGCCCGCGACCACGACGCCGAAGATCAGAGCGGCGATCCAGGCGAGCGACGAACCGGCTTGGGTTCTTGCGGGGCGCCACGGGACGACGGAACAAACCGTGTGGGAATGGCGCAAGCGCGACAGCGTTAGCCATTATGCCACACCGTCTCCAGACGGTGCTGACACCCGCTCAAGAGGCCGTTGCGGTGGCATTGCGAAAAAGACGCTTCTGATCTCGCTCGATGTTCTGCTTGCCGTGGTGCGCGAGTTCCCGAACTCGAAAGTCTTACGCTCGGATCTCGATCGCGGTCTTCGCAGATACGGTGTAGGCAACCCGGACTTGCCCCAAAAAAGTGGAGAGCTCCAACTGAGGAACCAGGAGGCATTCAAAAAACAGCCATACTACCTTCCGTGATGTGACAATTATGTCATGCGTTTTCTGGCTCCCGTGCTCTAGAGTTTGAAGGGAGAGTACCCGAGGAATATGAGGCTGAACTGATCTGCGACGAGGAAAAGCTGGAAAGAGCGCCGGATTGACGAAGCGCTTTGAGTTTGCAACACTTCGTCGGCAGCTGATCGTCGTTGTAACAACACCAAATAGAACAATATTCGGGACCTCTTCAATGCCCCTCCCAACGGACGGCGTGTCATCTGCACCCTATATGCCAGAAGCCGAAGTTGCCTTTTTGATCTCGATTTATAAAGAGGCAAAGGTAATCCTTGAATATGGATCGGGCGGGACGACCCGGATTGCGGCAGGTTTGCCTGGGAAGTTCATTATCAGCGTCGAGAGCGACCGCGAGTGGGCACAGAATCTACAACATGAGATCGACACGTCAAAGCCAGCGTCCCCAGTGATTGTCTATCATGCGGATATCGGACCTACAGGACTATGGGGGCGCCCAATTAGTACGAACAGCTGGCGTCACTTTTTCCGTTATCCTTTGGATGTCTGGGAGACACCTTTCTTCCGTCACCCGGATACAATACTGATAGATGGACGTATGCGCACTGCCTGTTTGGCAATGATTATGCTTCGCTGTACCAAGCCGGTAACCGTACTGTTTGACGACTATGGTGTGCGCCCCTTGTACCACGAGATTGAAAAGCTCATCTGCCCTTCTGAGATTGTTGGCCGCATGGCACGCTTTGAAATCGAGCCAGATACGGTGGAAAAAGCACAGCTATTTTTCGCGGTAAAGCAGTTTGCCATGGCCTCAATCGATGGTGAAGGCGAGGCATTCTATCGTCGCCAAGCTCGGCCTTGGTAGCAATTTGCCTCCCTTGTGGTGTCGTCCGCCAAATTCAGAGGCTGCCCCTCCTCGCCCCACACGAGCCTCGACGGGCTCACCCCGCAGGAGTATCATCAACGGTCAGTAGAGGGCCAAAGTCTGAATAGAGCGGACTGAAAAAGAGTGGCCTCTATGGGGCGCAGGTCAATCGTTTAGCAGCTTTTACAAAGCAGCCCCCCTTGCCTGTCCTTGCTGCTGACGGGTAAAGAAATTCAGCAGCTGCATGACCTGTCCCTGTTTGCCTTAGAGTAATGCCTCAAAATATGCCGAATGATTTAATCCAGCCCGACACCCAGTCACTCCAGAATCCCGGAGCGGACATACTGGCCCCCTTGGCCAGCCGCTCCCTATTCTGGCGCTCTCGCTATCTCGAGCCCTCCTCGGTGCTGTGTCATGTGCCCCTCCTATTTTGGCTGACAGAAGCCGCTCGCCCCCGTATTGCGGTTACGTTAGGGGTGGAGGATGCTGTTCCTCACTTTGCTCTCTGTCAAGCGGTAGACAAACTCGGTCTAGACAGCTTGTGCATAGGCTTCGAACCCGCCGCAGGTCCAGAGGCAAAGGCAGCTGATCTCGCACACCAAGTCGCTTTCAATGAAGCAAATTTCGCGGATTTTTCGCAGATCGTGCAAGATGGGACCCTTCGTGAAAGCATTTTCTCCCGCGAACACAAAATTGATCTGTTGGTTGTCAACCTTCCTGTCACGCAAGCATTGGCTGACGAACTGGACAAAACCTGGTTACCGCAGTTGTCTGAACGTGGCATCATTGTGTTTCTACAGGGCGGCGAGATGCCAGGATATAGTTCGTACCTTCGTCATCTAACCTCTGGCAGCAATATATTTACCTGCGATCTGGAGACACGGGCCAGTGTTGTCTTCTATGGGGCTGAGCAAAACGACCGCTTGCAGCGGCTTGCTAACCTTAATGGTGGGCAGTCTGGGTACTTAGCGGCCCGTAATGTTTTTGCCCGGCTTGGTGAGTTGCACAGTAACACTGCAAAGCTTGCGTTTAAGACGCGTGAGTCACACATCGCGCGAAAGCAGCGCGACGAAAAGGCTGCAGAACTTAAAAATGCTCAAACGGAAGTAGCAAAACTCCGTACAGAATTCGAAAAGTTGGCTACGCAATACAGCGAACGTTCGGAAATGGTAGCAAAAGTCCAGGCTGAATCTTTTGATCTCAGTCAGACCGTCACTACATTGAAGGAAGCTCTACAAGACAGTTTGTCAAAGCACGAACAAGAGGTCGGGGAACTAGGCGAAGAGCTCGCCCGACTTCAAGAGCGCTTAAAGTGTGCAGAAGCAGAGCGCCAAGATCTGGAAGATAGAACTGCGGAGCAAAAGGGCAGCATCTCAAAGTCTAAACAAGAGGCCGGGGTGCTGAGGGAAGAGCGAAACCTGCTCCAAGATCGCTTGAAGCGTGCAGAAACAGAGCGCCAAGAACTGGAAAAAAGAGCTGCGGAGCAAAAAGACTGTCTCAACGAACGATATCACGACATCGCCGTTCTTGGTCTTGAACTTCAGGCAAAGGCGGGTGAGGTAGGGGAACTCACAAAACAGCTAGCTTCTTTTGACCAGGAACTTGAATCTTTGAGGCGTGCTCTGGCTGAGACAGAACAGCTGCGTGACTTGCATGCGGAACGTATTCGTGCGCTTGAAAACAGTAGCTCATGGCGCGTGACCGCTCCGTTGCGCAAGATCTCCCTCATGATCAAGCCACGATAATGAGAGGAATAGATTTGTTGTGATTTTCCACAGCATTGAGCTAATGGGACGGCAGTTCATCCCATTAGCTCGGTCACGATTTTTGCTATTGGGGCTGTGGTGGTCTTCCAGTTGCGTTCAGTCTCAACCCAAACACGTCCGGCACGGCCTAAACGAACTCGTAGGTCTGGATCCGAAATTAGCTGGACTATGGTTCGTGCTAGGTCTTCCGTATCATTTTTTTTGAAGACTAAGCCCGTTTTGTTGTTCAAAATCATATCAGCGAGTGGTCTCACTGATGAGACAATCACTGCTTTTTCCATCGCCATAGCTTCCAAAGGCTTCAGTGGCGGTACCAATTCCGTGACACGTTGGGACTTGCGTGGAAACGGTGCAATATCGATTAAAGAATAGTGAGCCTCTACCTCTTCATGAGGGATGCGGCCGAGCAGGATGAGTTTCTCCTCTAGCCTAGAGTTTGCGGCGACTTCCAAGATGCTATTTTCGGCAGGGCCGCTTCCGACTAGAAGCAGCCGAAAGTCTAGGTCTCGCGCCTGAAGCAGGGTGCAGGCGTGAATCAGATCGTCTAGGCCTTCGTATTGCACGAGGCTTCCTATGTAGCCGATCACTGGCACGTCTGCAGGGATATTATAGTGTGCGGCAAGCGCTATATTTCGGGGTTGAGGTGAAAACTTTTTAGTGTCGCAGCCGTTGGGTACTAAGCTGATTTGACGTGAGGCTACGCCACGCCGCTGCAGTTCCTCCCGCATAGACGGAGCCAAGGTGAAGACATGGTTTGCATGGCGCGCGACACGGCATTCCAGCGCGTGCTGTAGTTGATAAAATAGCGTTGTTTCGATGCTGGGGTTCGCAGCCAATTGCGTGAGCTCCCAGAATCCACGCACTTCGTAGTAAAAGGGCAGGCCTAGGCGTCGCGCTGCAATCAGACTTGGCAATGCAATCTGGAAGTTTGAGGCTGCGACAACTGCGTGAGGACGTATGGAGCGTAGGCGGACCTCCAAGGCGTTCGTTGCTGCTGTTAGATAGGTAGAGAAGTTGGAAAACGTGTCTAAAATCGGCAGGGCCTCGTGCAGATATGCAATGCCATCTACTTGGTCTACAGGGCGGAAAGCCTGCGGTGGAGAACGGTCGAGAGGGAAGCCCGGTCGTGTTAGGCAGACTAGATCGATGCCATGGTGCTTTAGTGCGTTAGAAATGGCCTGGGCTCGCAGAGTATATCCGTTCGTGACCTGTGGAAGGGCATAGTTCAACAGATAGGCGACTCGCTTGGGGGCAGAAGTGATGGAGCTTGAGGGAGGAGGGGAAGGGGTGTCCGCGATGTGCAGGGCTGCAATCGGTTCGTGGGACAGGCGACTGAGCATTTCGAGCGCCGCTGGCCCCATTTGTTGCTTTAGGAGGTGGCTAAGGCTCCTGTAAATGGTGAGGGAGTTCTCGATATCACCTGCTTTTTGAGCCTCCTGTAGAAGGGGCCACATGCTGCCGACATCACCTGATGAAATAAGTGCTTGCCACCGCAGATGTCGTTCGGATCCAGGGCGGCCATGGGCTCGTAGGGTTCGTGCAGCCGTCAACAAGCCAGAGAGCAAATTTGTGGATAAGCGGGTCACCCGGCTTCCGTAATTGTCTGTGCCACCTTTGCGACAACGTTTTGTAGTAGTGTTTCGTCCAGGCTTTCTCCCATCACCCGGATCAGCGGTTCGGTGCCGGACTTCCGGATGAGCAGCCGCCCGTTGCCGTTCAGATCTGCTTCGCAGCTGCGGATTGCTTCTTGCACTGTGATTTGTTCCAGGGGGTTCTGCCCAGGCGTGTAGCGGACGTTCTGCAAAAGCTGTGGTACCGGGGTGAACTGTCGGGTCAGATGACTGGCTTTCTCGCCAGTTTCTTTCAAAAGTGCTAGCACTTGTAAGCCTGCCAGCAACCCGTCGCCAGTTGTGGTGTTATCGGTGATCACGATATGCCCCGATTGCTCGCCGCCCATGTTAAAGCCACCTTGGCGCATTTCTTCCACCACATAGCGGTCTCCCACTGCGGTGCGGCGCAGAGTGATGGCTTGCTCTGCCAGATAGTTTTCAAGACCAAGGTTCGACATCACCGTGGTCACAAGCGTGTTGTGTTTAAGCATGCCTTTACGGGCCCAGGAAGTGGCTAGCAATGCCATGATCTGGTCTCCGTCCACCACCGTTCCAGTTTCATCCAGCATAATGATCCGATCGGCGTCCCCATCCAAGCAGATGGCCAGATCTGCGCCGGTTTCCAGCACAGTTTTGGCAGCAAGCTCGGGGGCTGTGGAGCCGCAGTCTTTATTGATATTGTAGCCGTTTGGCGCGATGCCGACCGGGATAACTTCGGCGCCGAGCTCCCAAAGTACCTCCGGCGCAGCCTTGTAAGCGGCACCATTGGCGCAGTCGATTACGATTTTTAGGCCATCAAAGCGGGTTTGGCTTGAGATGGTGGTTTTAGCATATTCGACATAGCGCGCAGCGGAATCGTTTAGACGGGTGACTTGGCCGATATGATCGGTGTCCGTGATTGCGCCTCCGGCCTCCAGGATGGCTTCAATCTCCAGTTCTGCCTTGTCCGATAGTTTGAAACCATCGGGCCCGAAGAATTTGATGCCGTTGTCATGGTGGGGGTTATGGCTGGCTGAGATCATCACGCCCAGATCAGCGCGCATCGAGCGGGTTAGCAGGCCAACGGCCGGAGTGGGCAGTGGACCTAGGGCAAAAACGTCCATGCCCGCAGCGGTGAAGCCGGCGGTGAGAGCATTCTCAAGCATGTAGCATGAGCGCCGGGTGTCCTTGCCAATGACCACCCGTCGGGTCTTCGAGGTGGCGTTGAAATATTGGCCAACGGCAGTCGCTAAATCCACCATGAAAGAAGGGGTCATGGCGCCCATATTTGCTCGGCCACGGATCCCGTCTGTGCCAAAATATTTGCGAGTCATTCTTGGGGTCCAATCACTGCGGAATTCGTGGAACGGCGATGCTTTATCGTCTCTAACGGGCATGCGCCGCGTGTGCAATCAAGCCACCTATGTTAGCAACTTCTCGACTGCATGGTTTGCTGGTTGTAATCAAGGGCAGAGTTGCTAGAACCACATTGCATGCAGGCACTAAAGTGAGGGTAAGTCTTGAAAATTCTTATGGTGTTTGGCACCCGGCCTGAGGCTATCAAGATGGCGCCAGTGGTAAAGCAACTGCAAGCGACGCCGGGTCTTGAGGTGGATGTTTGTGTGACAGCTCAACATCGTGAGATGCTGGATCAAGTCTTACAGCTTTTTGATATTACGCCGCGGTTCGATCTGAATGTGATGAAGCCCGGTCAAGATCTGACTGATATCACTTCGCGGATCATCTTGGCGCTGCGGGATGTGTTGACGGATCATCGCTATGACCGGCTTCTGGTGCATGGGGATACCACGACGACGATGGCTGCGGCGCTGGCTGCGTTTTATGCGCAGGTACCGGTCGGGCATGTAGAGGCCGGCCTGCGTACGGGTAATATCTATGCACCCTGGCCTGAGGAAATGAACCGCATGCTTGTGGGACGAATGGCTGATCTGCATTTTGCCCCAACTGAGACTGCCCGTCAGAGTCTTCTAGCAGAAAATGTCTCCGATGACCGTATCGTTGTTACCGGTAATACGGTTATCGACGCGCTGCAAAAGGTGGTTGCGCAGTTTGGGGCAGACCCGCAGCTGAATGCGCAGATGCAAGCACGTTTTCCTTTCATCGAAGAAGATAAGCGTATGATTTTGGTTACGGGCCATAGGCGCGAAAACTTTGGTCAGGGATTTGAAAATATCTGTCAGGCACTGCGCTCGATCAGCGAAGAGGGAGACGTTCAGGTCGTTTACCCTGTCCATCTCAACCCGAATGTACAAGAGCCGGTTAAGCGGATCTTGGGAGATGCTGGAAACGTGCATTTGATCGAGCCGCAAGATTACCTGCCATTTGTGTGGTTAATGCAGCGCTCATATTTTTTGATTACCGACTCAGGAGGGGTGCAGGAAGAAGCTCCAAGCCTCGGTAAACCGGTGCTGGTTATGCGTGAGACAACCGAACGCCCCGAAGCTGTGGATGCAGGGACCGTGCGACTTGTGGGAACTGATGCTGGCAAGATTCGAAATGAGGCTTTGAAACTGCTCTGCGATAAAAAAGCCTATGAGGACATGGCTCGTGCTTTGAACCCTTATGGGGATGGTAAGGCCTCTGAACGCATTGCTGCGGCGCTGCTGGGCGACTGAACCAATCCGTTCACCTGATAAATAAGAGAGAAAATATGTTCGACCGTATTTCAATGATTGGCCTCGGTTATATCGGCTTGCCTACTGCCGCCCTGTTTGCTGCACGAGGGATCGATGTGATTGGTGTGGATGTCGCCCCCAAAGTGATCGAAACGATCAATGCTGGGAAAATTCACATTGTTGAACCCGAACTGGACGGGATCGTTCACAAGGCGGTTAGCGATGGCAAGTTGCGCGCCACGCTTCAGGCGGAACCGGCAGAGGCCTTCATGATCGCGGTGCCAACTCCGTTTAAGGACGGTTATGAGCCGGACCTGAGCTATATCCACTCGGCAGCGACGATGATCGCGCCTGTTCTGAAGGTCGGCGATCTGGTGGTTCTGGAAAGCACATCACCCATCGGCGCAACCGAGCAGATGGCGGAGTGGCTGGCGCAGGCGCGTCCGGATCTCAGTTTCCCACAGGACGCAGGCGAAAAGGCCGATGTGCAGGTGGCACATTGCCCCGAGCGGGTTCTACCCGGTCATGTGGTGCGTGAGCTGGTGGAAAATGATCGTATTATCGGTGGCATGACGGCCCGGGCGAGCGAGATGGCCACGGCTCTTTATAAAAAGGTGGTGCAAGGGGAATGCATCGTAACCGATGCCAAGACTGCCGAAATGTGTAAGCTGACCGAAAATAGCTCACGGGATGTGCAGATTGCCTTCGCAAATGAGCTATCGGTGATCTGTGACAAGTTCGGCATTGACGTCTGGGAGCTGATCTCGCTGGCCAACCGTCACCCTCGGGTCAACATTCTGCAACCTGGCGCTGGTGTTGGTGGCCACTGCATTGCTGTAGATCCCTGGTTCATCGTCGCCTCGGCGCCGGAAGAGGCCAAGCTGATCCGTGCGGCCCGAGATGGCAATGACAACAAGCCGCAGTGGGTATTGCGAAAGATACGTGATGCGGTTCTGGAAGTCATGGCGGCACATCCATCCCGGTCGATGAGTGACATTAAGGTGGCCTGTCTCGGACTGGCTTTCAAACCGGATATCGATGATTTGCGTGAGAGCCCGGCACTAGGGATTACCTCGGAGGTCAGCAAGCTGGGCTGCCAGGTGCTCGCAGTGGAGCCTCATATCGAGGCACTGCCCATCAGGCTAGACGAAGCCGGTGCTCGACTTGTGGAGCTGGAAGAAGCGCTTGTGGAGGCTGACGTGGTTTGTGTTTTGGTTAAGCACTCTGCCTTTGAGTGCCTCAGAGACAAACTACCAAAGGCGGTAGAGCTGATCGATGTTGTGGGGCTATGACGCAGGACTTTAGGGTCCTGTGTTGGATATCTTTGACGCTTACGATGAGCATGATGTTGCGGCATACTGGAGTGAGGTAGGCATTGTATTCCACCGCTCCATTTACCCCCAGACGATAACAGACGGGAATTATCTCGGCTTCAGGTGGAGCCAGATTTACGTACTGAGAATTTCCATTAAAAGCAGGCGTAGCTTCACTTCTATTGCACCTTGTTTTAAGCACGTGTCAGACGGCGTGAGCCACTTACTGACAGGTCTCAATATGAAAAAAGCGCTTATCACCGGGGTGACGGGGCAGGATGGGTCTTATCTGGCGGAATTCCTGCTGGAGAAGGGCTATGAGGTGCATGGGATCAAACGCCGTGCGTCCTCCTTCAACACGCAGCGGGTGGATCATATCTTCGAGGATCCCCATACCGACAATGCCCGTTTCAAACTGCATTACGGCGACCTCACCGACAGTTCCAACCTGACGCGGATCCTGTCGGAAGTTGAGCCCGATGAGGTCTATAACCTCGGCGCCCAGAGCCATGTCGCAGTCTCCTTCGAAGCGCCGGAATATACCGCCGATGTGGATGCCATGGGCACCCTGCGCCTCTTGGAGGCGATCCGGTTTCTGGGGCTGGAAGAGAAGACCCGGTTTTATCAGGCCTCGACCTCGGAACTCTATGGTCTGGTGCAAGAGGTGCCGCAGACCGAGACCACACCCTTCCACCCGCGCAGCCCTTACGCGGTGGCCAAGATGTACGCCTATTGGATCACGGTGAACTACCGCGAAGCCTATGACATGTATGCCTGCAACGGCATCCTGTTCAATCACGAGAGTCCGCGCCGGGGCGAGACCTTCGTCACCCGTAAGATCACTCGCGGTCTGGCCAATATCGCGCAGGGCCTGGAAGACTGCCTTTACATGGGCAATATCGATGCGCTGCGCGACTGGGGCCATGCCAAGGACTACGTGCGCATGCAGTGGATGATGCTGCAGCAGGACGCGCCGGAAGATTTCGTCATTGCCACCGGCGTGCAATATTCGGTGCGCCAGTTCATCACCTGGAGCGCCGCCGAGCTGGGCATCACCCTGGAGTTCACCGGGGAGGGCACCGATGAGGTCGCCACCGTGGCGGCCATCGAAGGCGACAAGGCCCCGGCGCTGAAGGTGGGTGACGTGATCCTGCGCATCGATCCGCGTTATTTCCGCCCCGCCGAGGTGGAGACCCTGCTGGGCGATCCGGCCAAGGCCAAGGCGAAACTGGGCTGGACGCCGGAGATCACCGTGCAGGAAATGTGCGCCGAAATGGTCCGTGAGGACCTGAAGGTGGCGCAGCGCTCCCGCGTGCTGATGGAGCACGGCTATGACACGCCGGTCGCCCGCGAGGACTGAGGGGATGAGTGCAAAACCACGTCTGTTCCTCACCGGCGGCGGCGGCATGGTGGGGCGCAATGTTCTGGATCACGCGGCAGCGGCCGGTTGGGAAATCCTGGCGCCGCGCAGCCGCGATCTGGACCTGACGGATGCGGGTGCCGTGGAGGCCTATCTGGAGGCGCATAAGCCCGATCTGGTGATCCATGCGGCGGGGCGGGTCGGCGGCATCCAGGCCAATATGGCCAATCCGGTGGCCTTTCTCGATGAGAACCTCGCCATGGGGCGTAATGTCATCATGGGGGCGCGGGCCGCGGGTGTGACCCGGCTGATCAATCTGGCCTCCACCTGCATGTACCCGCGCGAAGGGGAAAACCCGCTGCGCGAGGAAAGCATCCTCACCGGCGCGCTGGAGCCCACCAACGAAGGCTATGCCCTGGCCAAGATCATGGCCATGCGCCTGTGCGATTACATCCGTCAGGAGGATCCCTCGGCGCTCTACAAGACGCTGATCCCCTGCAACCTTTATGGCGCTTACGACAAGTTCGACCCCAAGCATTCGCATCTGCTGCCGGCCATCATCCACAAGGTGCATCAGGCCATGAAGACCGGCGAGGCCGCGGTCGAAATCTGGGGCGATGGTACCGCGCGGCGCGAATTCATGTTCGCCGCCGATCTGGCTGATGCCATCTGGAAGGCGGCAGAGGATCTTGAGACGCTCCCCGGCGCCATGAACATCGGCCTGGGCCATGATCATTCGATCAACGATTATTACGCCACGGTGGCCGAGGTGATCGGCTGGCAGGGCTCCTTCACCCATGATCTGAGCAAACCCGTGGGCATGAAGCAGAAGCTCTGCTCGACCGAGCGCCAGACCGCCTGGGGCTGGCAGGCGCCGACCTCCTTGCGCGACGGGATCGCGCAGACCTATCGCTATTATCTGGAAAGCGGACACGCATGACCTTCACATACCCTCTTGCCACTTCCTCCTGGGATCAGGCGGAACAGGATGCGCTGCAGCGCGTGATCGCTTCGGACATGTTCTCGATGGGCCCCGAGGTGCGCGCCTATGAAGAGCAGTTCGCCGCCCAGTTCGGCAGCAAGTTTGCCGTCATGGTCAACTCCGGTTCCTCGGCGAACCTGTTGATGACCGCGGCGCTCTGTTTCACCAAGAACCCGGATCTGAAGCTGGAACGCGGCGATGAGATCATCGTCCCGGCGGTCAGCTGGTCCACCACCTATTACCCCCTGGGCCAATATGGCCTCAGGATGAAATTCGTCGATATCGACCGCGAGACGCTGAATTACGATCTGGCGGCGCTGGAGGCGGCGATCAGTGACAAGACCCGCGCCATCATGGTGGTGAACCTTCTGGGCAACCCCAATGATTTCGACGCCATCCAGGCGCTGATCGGGGATCGCAAGATCGTCATGATCGAGGATAATTGCGAATCCATGGGCGCCACCTATGGCGGCAAGGAGGCCGGCACCTTCGGCGTCATGGGCACCTATTCTTCGTTCTTCTCGCACCATATCTCCACCATGGAAGGCGGCATGGTGGTCACCGATGACGAGGAACTCTACCACGTCATGCTGTCCCTGCGCGCCCATGGCTGGACCCGCAACCTGCCGAAATTCAACCATGTCACCGGTGAGAAATCGGATGATCCTTTTGAGGAAAGCTTCCGCTTCGTGCTGCCGGGCTACAACCTGCGCCCGCTGGAGATGTCCGGCGCGCTGGGGCAGGAGCAGCTGAAGAAACTGCCGGGCCTGATCGAAGGGCGCCGCGCCAATGGGGCGCTGGTGCAGGAAAAACTCGCCGATCATCCCAAGTTCATGATCCAGCGCGAGATCGGCAAATCGAGCTGGTTCGGTTTCTCGCTGGTGATCCGCGAAGAGGCGGGGCTGACACGCGCCGATCTGGTGAAACAGCTGGCGGCCGCCGGGTTCGAATGCCGCCCCATCGTGGCCGGCAATTTCGCCAAGAATGAAGTGATGAAATATTTCGACTATGACATTCACGGTGCGCTGACGAATGCCGATTACATTGATGCAAACGGGCTGTTTGTCGGCAATCATCACTACCCTCTCCCCGAGGCGGTAGCGGCCCTGGCGGCGCTCTGACCCGCGGCGGCAGGCGCCCGGCAGGCAGGACAGCATAAAGGAACAGGCGATGAGCGCATCTTCAACGATCACTCCCATCTTGTTGTGCGGTGGCTCCGGCACCCGGCTCTGGCCCCTGTCCCGCAAAAGCTACCCCAAGCAATTCGTGCCGCTGGTGGGGGAAGAGACCCTGTTTCAAGCCTCGGCCAAGCGGCTGTCGGGGGCGGGGTATGCGGCGCCCATGGTGCTGACCAACTCCGATTTCCGCTTCATTGTTACCGAGCAACTGGCAGGTATCGGCATCGACCCCGGCGCCGTGCTGATCGAACCGGCGGGGCGCAATACCGCGCCCGCGGTGCTGGCGGCGGCGCTTTACCTGGAACAGAGCGACCCGGAGGGGCTGATGCTGGTGGCGCCTTCGGATCACGTGGTGCCCGATGCGCCCGCTTTCCGCGCCGCGGTCGCGGCCGGGCAGGCAGCCGCCGAGGCCGGTCAGATCGTCACCTTCGGCATCAAGCCGACCCATGCGGAAACCGGCTATGGCTATCTGGAACTGGATGGGGGGCCGGGCGATTTCACCCCCCGGGCCATTGGCCTGAAACGCTTCGTGGAAAAACCCGATGCCGCCCGCGCCGAAGAGATGCTCGCCTCGGGGCAGTTCCTGTGGAATGCCGGTATCTTCCTCTTCTCGGTGAAAACCATTCTTGCCGCCTTCCGCGCCCATGCGCCGGATCTGCTGGCGCCGGTCACGGCATCGATTGCACAAGGGGCGCCGGACCTCGGATTCTTCCGGCTTGATCCCGGCGCCTGGGACGGCTGCCCGGATATCTCGATCGACTATGCGGTGATGGAAAAGGCTGACAATCTGACCGTGGTGCCCTTTGCGGCCGGCTGGTCGGACCTGGGCGGCTGGGACGCGGTCTGGCGCGAAAGCGCCCCGGATGACCGGGGGGTTGTCACCACGGGGGCGGCCACTGCGATCGATTGCGACAACAGCCTGCTGCGCTCCGAGGACGAGGGGCTTGAGGTGGTGGGGATCGGCCTTCGGGACGTGATCACCGTGGCCATGCCCGACGCGGTTCTGGTGGCCGATGCCTCCCGCGCGCAGGACGTCAAAAAGGCGGTCGAGGCGCTGAAGGCGAAATCGGCGAAACAGGCCACCGAATTCCCGATGGATCACCGCCCCTGGGGCTGGTTCGAAAGCCTGGCGGTGGGCGAACGGTTCCAGGTGAAGCGCATCCATGTGCATCCCGGCGCGGCGCTGTCATTGCAAAGCCACCACCACAGATCGGAACATTGGATCGTGGTCGAAGGCACCGCCAAGGTCACCGTCGATGATGAGGTGCGCCTCGTGACCGAAAACCAGTCGGTCTATATCCCGCTTGGCTCGGTTCACCGGATGGAGAACCCGGGCAAGGTGCCGATGGTGCTGATCGAAGTGCAGACCGGCAGCTACCTCGGCGAGGATGACATCATCCGCTACGAGGATATCTATGCCCGCGGCCAGGGTGCAAAAGGGTAGGAGCCACGGGGTAAGGTGCCAAGGGGGAGGGCGCGCTCAGCGCAGCAACCATTCCTCAATGCTGTCTGACACCTGCCGCAGCCTGATCCAGCGCGCATCCGTGGGCTGGCCCCGGCGCAGGCGCAGCTTGCCAATGAGACCCACCATGGCCCATTCGGCCCGCTCCGCGCGCGGCACATAGGGGCGGGTGAGGCAGTGGAATCCGTGCCCGCCCTGTGCGACACCCAAGCCAGCGCATGGGAACGCAGCGCATATACGGTCGAAAGATATGAACCGCACCGGGTTTGCCGGAGGCTGATTGCAGTTAGTTACGCGGCTCGTTCCTCAGTTTCCATAGCCGCATAGAAATTGGCCTCTGCTTCTGTCGGCGGAATGTTCCCGATAGGCTCAAGCAGACGGCGATCAGCCTGAACAGCGCGACGCAGCTGCTGCTGACGGCTGGCGACAACCCTGAGCGCCTCAAGTCGGAGGCCAGCTTTGCGCAGTCCCGTCCCGGCGTCATCAGGCAAGACCGTCAGGCACAGATTGAATCGAGGCGGTGACCGCGCGGCCAACAGCGCCATCCACATTATCGCGATTGGACGGTTGCGACTGGACCCGCGCACCCAAGCCTACGTTGCCAAACGCATCGCAGCTGGTAACTCGAAGCTGGAAGCCATTCGCAGCCTCAAGCGCTATATCGCCCGAGAAGTCTTCGGCATCATCATGCGGCGCCAGAAGCAGATCAATCAGTCCCAGATCGCCGCTTGACTCTTAGAAGGGCGTCCAAGGCGGCCAGTTCACGTCCTTTGCCTGGACGGATCGGTTGCGTCGATCCAGCGTGCGCATCTCGATGGACTGGTCGGCAAGGGGCGGTTCCTCGACAACATCTTTGTCGAACGGCTCTGGCGCAGCCTGAAATACGAGTGCGTCTACTTGCACGCATGGGAAACAGGATCAGCAGCAAAGGTGGGCGTCGGCAAGTGGATCGAATTCTACAACCGCAAACGCCCCCATTCCGCCCTTGGCGGCAAACCTCCAGCCGTGGTTTATTGGCTGAGAAAAGACGAAACCCAAAGCGATCAGCAGGAGCAGAGAGTAGCTTAATCTACGCGGTAACCTGTCCAAACATTGGGGAGTAGCTCAACAATCTGGACATGTAGGGAGCGAGATGCTGCGGTTTTGGCGTGGCTTGATTTGGCAGAAAGCATACGCCACAAGATCGCGGATTGCAGCAAAATATTGTTTTTTGACGCAGCTCCCAACATTGCCTACAGACGTTTTGTCTCGTAGAGCCTCTAACTGCTTTAGCTTGTGCCGGGGGATGATTATGAGGCGTAATTTATGAAAAAATCTTATGACACCAGCGCACCCGGAATGACACCGGAACAGCTTAGCAAGGGATTAGTGAAAGCTGCGCAGTTTTTGCGTGCCGCAGGGCGAAAACGTTCGGAACTGCCTGTTCTGAAAGCCGCAGAAAACATACATTCGGGGCTAGGGTTGATGCGTGCGATGTTCTGGGCGGCACAGCGCACCCATGATGTCGATACCGCGCTTGATATGTGCCGACGCCTGATCGCGCATTACGCCAAGCAGTCAGGTCCGAGCACCAAAAAGGCGCTGGATCAGATTAGGCGCACCCCGGTCTCTAATCTGACCTGCCTGGACTCTCTTGAGGCGCCGGGCAAACCAGTGATCGATCCCGTACCGGGGCGGCTTTTGTATGTGCTAAACTATTCGCTGCCGCAAGTGTCGAACGGCTATGCTACACGGGGTCAGGGCATGGCTCTGGGTATGCAGGAATGCGGGATCGACGTGATCTGTCTGTCGCGTCCCGGTTTTCCGCTTGATCTCAAGCCGACAAAGAAATTCACCCCGTCTGACAATGTCGATGGGGTTACCTATCTGCACGATCCCGAGCCTATTTTGCTCGGGACCAGCAATATGTCGACCTATGTGTCCGGTGCGGCGGATGTGATTGAAGAGCGGATCCGGGAGCTTCGCCCGCAGGCGGTCATGGCCGCGTCGAATTTCAACAATGCGCTGCCCGCCCTGATCGCCGCGCGGCGCATGGGTATTCCGTTCTGGTACGAGGTTCGCGGTTTCTGGGAAATCACCCGGCTGTCGAAAGAGCCGGAAATCGAATGGACCTTCAACTACCAGCTTCAGCGGGCCTTTGAAAACCTTGTGGCCTGCCATTCCGACCGTGTCTTCACCCTGACACAGCCGATGCGCGAAGAACTGGTCGAACGCGGCGTGGAGGAGGACCGGATTGCGCTAGTGCCCAACTCCTGTGATCCATCGCGCTTTTCCGCGCGTCCCTATGATACCGCTCTGGCTCGCAGGCTGGGTATCCCAGAGGGGGTGCCGGTCATTGGCTATATCGGATCGTTTGCGCCTTATGAGGGGCTGGAGAATCTGGCCCGTGCCTGCGCCCAACTGCGGAAAGACGGCCACGAATTCCGCCTGCTGCTTGTCGGCGGGGAAACTGGGGCGGATTCGTCCAAAGGACCGGTTACGCTTGGAATCGAGCGTATTGCCAAGGAGGAAGGGTTGACCGACTGGCTGATCATGACAGGCCGCGTCCCCCATGAAGAAGTCGAGGCGCATTACTCCCTGATTGATGTCGCCCCGTTCCCGCGTCGGTCGCAGCCGGTGACCGAAATGGTCTCGCCGCTCAAGCCTCTGGAGGCCCTGGCCATGGAAAAGGCCGTGGCGGTGTCATCGCTGCGAGCGCTCCACGAAATGGTTACCCACAACGAGACCGGGCTGATCTTTGAAAAGGAAAACCTCACGTCGTTCACCGACGTGCTGGCGAGGTTGCTCAAGGACAAGGACCTCCGGACACGCCTTGGCAAGGCTGGGCGCAAATGGGTGGTAGAAGAAAGGACCTGGGCCCGGACTGCAGAAAAAGTAGCTCAGGCGCTCGAAGTCCCCGATAGCCGCGTTCCCTTTGCTACCCTGATCCAACAGAAGGGCTTCACCGATGCCGAGCAGGTGCTTTATGCGGACATTGATCTGAACACTGTGGACGGGTCGGCGATCTGGATGTCGTCGATGGCGTCAATTCTGGCTTCGGGCGGCAAGACGATCCTGATTTCCAAAAACCCGATCCGCCGCAACACGATCATCGACAATATTCTCAACCGCCAGAACGTTCTGATCCTGACGCCGGGCAATGTGGACCTGTCCCTGCCCCGTCTGGATATGCCGCGCTGCATTATTCTCATTCGGCAGCTCGATCAGGTCCTGCCCAAGCTGCGCACAATTATCATTCGTGGTATTGCAGCCGCGAACGAGCTGATGTCGGATCGACAATTCTACCGGAGAGTTTATCCCTACCTGACCGATCTTTATACCCATACCGAAAGCGGTATCGAGATCAAACCGGATGCATCCGCCAGCGTGGATATGCTGGCTCGCCAGAGTGCGGGCCTTCTTGTTCAGACGCCTGAGCTCGAGGCGCTTATGCGCCAGATGACGGACTTTCCATTCAAGGCCATTCCGTTACCGCCCCCGGTGCCGGACGCCCTGATTGAGCAGATCCATAAACCTGACCGCAGCGACAAGACCATCCGTATTGGATACGCAGGCAAGATCGCGCCACAATGGGGCATCCAGCAATTAGTTTCCTGGGTTGAGATCCTGCGGGCCGAAGGGCTTGAGATTGAGGTGACGATCATCGGCGACAAGATCGCCGGAGCGGCGACGCCGGAGGCCAACAAGGCCTTCCGCCAAGAGATCAACGACGCGCTTGACCGGATCAACGCGCGCCGCCTAGGTGCCCTGAATCGCGCCGACGTGATGCGCGAAATGCAACAGATGGATTTCGCTTGGTGCTGGCGACCGGCCGATTTCGAGAAACACACGCTGGAACTGTCGACTAAGCTGGTGGAGAGCATCGTCGCAGGGATTCCCTGCGTGACCTATCCCAGCAAGGTGAACCAGGGCGCTTTGGGGCGAGAGTACACCTTTTTTGCGCGTGATGTGGACGAGTTCCGAAAACTGTTGACCGGACCTCAGGCCGAAGTTCCTGCAGCCATTCGTACCGCCGTTCATGAGCGCCATTCGATCTCAGGAAGCGCAGTGAAAATCGCGGAGGCGACTCGCGCACCCAGCGAGACAAGCGAGGCCCGCTTATGCCTGGCAGCCTATGCGCCAAAATTCGTTCAACCCTATTATTCCCGGCTTAAGGCGAAGGGCGAAAGCATAAGCTACGATGCTTGGGCTTGGGGTGGTCCTATCGACGAGACCAGGACCCGTCGCCAGATGGTCGCGGCCGATATCATTTTATGTGAATGGGGCTTGGCAAATGCGGTTTGGTATTCCAATAACCTGCCTGCTGGCAAACGGCTGATCGTGCGGCTGCACGCCCAGGAAGTGCGGGGCAAGGCAGTACATTTTGGCGAAGCCATGAATGTCGATCGGGTGGAGAAATTCATCTTCGTGGCCGATTGGGTCCGGCGCAAGGCCATCGAAATGTTCGGCTGGCCCGAAGAAAAGACCTGCGTGATCCCGAATTTCGTGCTGGAGGATGAGTATCTATTTACCTCACGCGATTTCACCGGCACCGTTCGGCTTGGCATGGTCGGGATCGTCCCGCAACAGAAGCGCTTTGATCGGGCCATTGATCTGGCGGAAGAACTCGTGCGCCAAGGTCAGCTTGTGGAGCTGCACATAAAAGGCGCGCGCCCCGAGAACATTCCGTTCATGCAGGATCCGGCCCGCGCCAAGGAACTGGAATACTACAAGGCGCTCAGCGAGCGCGTCGAGGACAACCCGGCGCTGCGCGGCAAGGTGCATTTCCATGACTGGGGCAATGACGTCGCGGCCTTCTATGACAATGTGGATCACATCCTGTCGCCCAGCGAGTCCGAAAGTTTCCATTATGCGCTGGCCGATGGTGTGCTGTCGGGCTGTCATCCGCTCATCTGGGAGCGTCAGGACGCAGGCCGCATCTTCTCGCCCGATTGGCTGGTACCCGATACCGCCGCCGCCGCAGAGCGTATTATCGCCTTCCGCGCCAAATCAGCAAAAGAGCGCGACGAGACCCTGAAAGTCAACCGCGCTCTTGTAGTCGAGCGCTATGGCAGTGCGCATATCTACGCGGAACTCGACAAAGTGCTGTTCGGCGAGAGCTGAGCCGCCGGAGGTTGGTGCCAACAGCCGCTTGCACGCAGGTAAGGTATGACAAAGATAAAGACGTTTGAGTTTGAATGGCGGAAGTTCCAGTACACCTTTCGCCCTAATGCAGCCCCCTTTGCCCCGCTGTTGGTTATTCTACACGGGCACAATCTGTCACCATAGGCTTCTAAATTTGCGGCACCAGAGTGGAATGTTCGTAAGCGCCGTCTCAACCCCACATTGCTGCTAATGGCTTCGGCTGCGATGTGATCTCCATCTCATGATGGGGAGTGCGTTTCGCAATGTGCGCTACAAATTCGTTTCTCAAATCTCTGGG
>NZ_JAXGFR010000026.1:0-33644 GCF_041008775.1 Pseudophaeobacter sp. C1-32P7
ATGCGGTGGTCGCCCAAAGGGGCTCACCGAGTAGCCGTCACAAGGGCCGCAGTTCTCGATGGTCGGCTGACCGTCGCAAACAGAAAACGCGCCGCATGACCCCCATGTTCTGTCCACTCCCTGTCTGTTCTGACGGCTGCAAATTGAACGATCTGATCGAAACCAGCGTGCAAACCAGTAGTTTCAGTGTCAAAAAATATGAACGACATGTGGCCACCAAAATCACATGAGGTTGGCCAGCCGGTATTTCATTGCAGACACGCTGACCCGAAATTTCTTGGCGAGCTTCTCGACCTTGGCCTCATCATCCAAATCCAAGCCCTCTTTGCCACAAGCATCCAGCAGTAGTTGGTGAGGCATTAGAAGTTCCGACGCGAATGTATTCGCTTCGACCTCCAACGGGTCTGTGCCTTGCGAAGATACTTGATCGCGCCTCAATGCCCGCAACCCCTTGGAAAGGTGAACTTCGCCATGCAGTCTTTCCTCATGCAATACGTGATGAGCCAGCTCATGCGCCGCCGAAAACCTTTGTCGATTGGGATGGTGCAAAGCGTTTACCCCGATCATCGAAACGCCGTCTTGGCTATAGGCCATACCCGATAAGTCCTCATCCAGAGGCGCGTAATCAAGCACTATGTTCCGGCTCTTGATAATGCGCTCTACGGGAACTGGCGCTCGTTGAATATTGTGCTCTTCAAGTATTCTGCGCGCCGCCGTGATTGCTCGTTCTTTGTCCGCACTCATCGTCCGGTACTCTGCTTCGCGCCCTGTTTCAAAGCGTTGCGGATGAGTTGCTCTACACCTGCCTTGCTGGCCTCAGACAGTTTCTCGCTAGTACGCATTTGCGGTTCTTCCTCCCTATTCTGACCAATACTCAGAGGAGGTAGCAGGTCAGATAACGAAGACACTTCGAGTGCGTTGGCTATCGAATAAAGGTGATGGAGGCCAACATTCTGCTGACCGCGCTCTATGTTCGCAATCGACGCACGCGAGAGCCCCGTTTTCTGAGCGAGCTCCAATTGGGTCATGTTGCCTTGCTGCTTCCTTCTGGTCGCCACTGCACGACCGAACGCCCTGTGTATCAGTTCCCTTGACATGCGCTCCGTTACCATTTTTGTCATTGCCGTGTCAATATCTCAAACATCATGTTTGTATTTTAAACATTTCATTCTGTCGTTGTGCTTGTATTGACAACACGCGGTTAACCATCCATCCTAAGTATGACCAACAAGAATCGGGCACTGGAAACGAAAGGGGCAGATCATGGCAAACCAGGGAAAAGGTGGCGGCGGATACCGCAGCGCGAAGTCGGGTCGCTACGTCACGAAGACATACGGGAAATCGCATCCACGGACGACTATCCTAGAGGCGCCCGGAAAGAGTGGGTCCACGGGCGGGAGCTACCGAAGCGCTGTAAGTGGTCGTTTTGTGACGGCGAAGTACGGGAAGGCCAACCCGAAAACTACTGTGCGCGAAAGATAGCAATCTCGGGCATTGCCAACTTATTTGCACCCGGCTGAATGCGGCCTGCTCCGCGCCCGTCATGCGGTCATCTCGAGTGCGTAGCCGTTCCAAAGATCAAAGGCATCGGATCGGGCGTGGCGGTACGATGTGGCGGTAAGACGATAGCGGCGGGGACGGAAGAACATGTTGATCTGGTCATGTGCGTCCAGAAATCTCTGAGCCTGTCCGGGTGACTTGAACCGCCCCATGAGTTTCTCTCGCTTGCGGGTTGGCCGATGGGATCCTTCGATCCGGTTGTTCAAGCCCTTGTGCGCCCGATGATCAGCATTCGCCACGAGGTTGCGGATCGGCCTGATGTAACTGCGCAGCTTGTCGGTGATCACGACCCGCGGCGCGCCAAACCGGTCGATCAGCCGCTTCAAGAACCGGCTGGCGGCCTTTGCATTACGTTGCTTTTGCACGAGAATGTCGAGCACATTCCCATTCGCGTCGACTGCCCGCCAAAGCCAGAACTTCACGCCATTGATCGGAACAACGACTTCATCCAAGTGCCATTTGTCACTGGCGCCCGGCCTGTCGCGCTTGATGCAATCGGCGAAATGGCGGCCAAACCGGTTCACCCAGTTCCGGACGGTTTCCCGGCTGACCATCACGCCGCGTTCGGCCAGCAGATCCTCGACATCTGCCGTGCTCAGCGCAAACCGATGGTAAGCCCAGACGGCATAGGAGATGATCTCGCGGGGAAAACGAAAGCCCTTCAGGCGTCGAATTGTCGGCACGGTTTTCATGATGACCGCCTATCCCGACGGAACCCCGTGATCAACTTGGCAATGCCGCCACGCTACCGTGCATCTGGCTACATCGAAACCGTCCCGGCGCAGCTGGTGCCAAACCTTTCGAACGCCGTAGACCTTGTAGTTCTGTTCCCGGACACACTCGATCTCGAGCTTCAAGTCCATTTCCCGCTTCGCCCGAGCCGGCAGCAGATCTGCGTTCGGCCTCTTGGCCGTGCGGTCGTAGAACGTGGACTAGGCAATCGGCAGGGGCTTGTAGATCGGCCCGACCCCGATGGTGTCACATTGCTCTTCGATAAAGGCGATCATGTCTTGGACCGGCGGTCGAGCTCCGCCTGTGCAAAATATGCTGACGCCTTCGGCAGGATCTCGTTGACTTGCTTCAGTTCGCGATTCTCGCGTTCCAAGGCCTTCAATTTCACGGCCATTTCGGTCGTGATACCGGCGCGGTCTCCGCGATCAACTTCGGCCTTCTTGACCCGCTCGTTCAGCATCTGGGCTGCGCAACCGATCTTCGAGGAAATCGATAGGATCACCGCCAGCGGCTCTCATGCTGCCCTGCGATGTCCAAAACCATGCGAACAGCGCGTTCGCGTACTTCCGGTGAATATTTGTACGTCGTCTTGCTCATGATGCTCCATCCTACTCAGGACTTGGAGCCTCCGGCAAACCCGGTTCGGTTCAATCCTCAAACATGTGATGTGGCTCCTTAGAGCTGGCTTAAAGGCCAAATCATTGTACACTAAGCTGGCGCAGGGGCCGCCCACAGCATCAGGTCAGTTCGGAGGTTGTGGAGTTGCAAACCGGCCTGTTTGCAATTCCCACTTTAGATGGCCGATCCGAATCGCCCCACAATCCAGCACGTAGTCTCATCTGTGGCTAGAAGCCAACCGATGCTTGGGCTTCTTGATGCACTTACGCTCGACCCACCCGCACCTTCACGTAGCTTTATGTTTTTAAGCTATTTTTGAGACTTTCTCTACGTCGCAGTGCCCGGCCTTCTCAAATTTTTAGTCAACTTGTTGACTACTTGTCCAATAATCGACTAGTCCTCAAAGGGAGGACAATGTTTTGAAAATTTGCTCAAGCATTCTAAGGGAGGAAACGCATGAAAACTCTGAGAAACACCGTGGCAGCACTGTCGCTTCTTGCTTCTATCGCGGCAGCACCTGCAAACGCCGAACTTCGAAGCATCACCATTGGCACCAATCCTGCAGGTTCCACTTTTTTCCTGATCGGGGGCGGTTTCGCCAAGATGTTCCAGGAAGAGCTTGGCATTCGATCAACGGCGCAACCCCAAGTGGGTTCGTCAGTCTACCTGCCATATATCAACAATGGAGAAATGACACTGGGTCTTTCTTCGTCCATGGATGCAGGCTTAGCCTACACGGGCGAGGGGTTCCCGGCTTCAAACCCCAATCTTCGTACACTCGGCCGTATTTGGATTCTGCCCTACGCGTATATTGCGGCTCGAGATTCCGGAATTACGCGAATGGAAGACCTGGCCGGAAAGAGGGTCATGGGAAACATGCCGACCAACGTGGCCCTGACCTTAGTGAACAAGGCCATGCTGGAAAGTGCCGGCCTGACAACGGACGATGTTGTTTTTGCAAATTCCGGTGGATTACTTGATGGTATCAATGCCGTCGTGGAAGGACGCGCTGATGCAGCACCCGTCGCCGTCACGATGCCTGACCTGATTGAAGCCAATAGTGCTGCGAAAGGTGGAATCGTAGTTATCACGAATGGCGCAAAGGCCAGCGAAGGTTTCTATGAACAGCTTGTCCCTGGAACACGTCTGGGCGTCACCAAGCCCGTTCCCGCCCGTCCATTTGTGACCGAAGAAACCAGTATCGTAAATTATGACACGCTGCTTGTCACAAGCACATCATTGTCAGACGAGGACGCCTATACGCTCACTCGCACGCTTCATGAAAACTGGGAGCAATTGAAGAAAGACTACCCGCCCCTCCGAGGCGTTGCCCTGAATGATCTGGCTCTCGCCGAGTCAACCATTCCTTACCATCCCGGTGCGGTTCGATATTATCAAGAAATCGGTTTGTGGACCGACCAACATGATGCGAACCAGGCGCGCGTGTCGCGCTGATTATCCTGAGAAATCACTGAAACCTTTGACCCCGCCGTGACATTGGCGGCGGGGATTTGGAAACGCGCGCGATGAAAAAAATTAACAACCATCTGCTCAACATCTACGTCGCGCTGCTCTGCGTGATAGCGATAGGCTGGGTAATGAACGTGCAGGACTACTTGGGCCTGTCACTTGTCACGCAGCAGGTGATTGCCATAGCTGCAGGACTTGCCATTGGTATCGCCTTTCTTAAACACCCATATTCCAAACGCAGTGCGGGTATCGATTTTACACTTGCCCTGATTTCTAGTGGAAGCTGGCTCTGGTATGCACTGAACTTCGAAAGCTGGATGCTTTTGCTAGCTTATCGCACGCCAGATATGTGGATTCCAGGCATTGTGGCCATAGTACTAATGATGGAGGCTCTACGCAAGTCCGGCGGTATGATTATCGCGTCATTGGTAATCTGTATCGTCGCCTATGGTTTTGTCGGACATTTTCTGCCTGGCGTCCTGCGTGCCGAGGTGTATCCGCCAACTAAGACGGTGCTTTATCTTTATGCGGATAGTAGCGGCATTCCGGGAATTGTGCTGAGAATTATCATCAATCTAGTAATTCCTTTCATTCTATTTGGAAAAATGATGGAAATTGCTGGAGGAATGACTTTCTTCACGAATTCGGCAATGCGAATGCTAGGACGGTGGCGTGGCGGGCCGGCAAAGGGTGCATCGTTTGCATCCGCCGCGTTTGGCATGCTGTCAGGATCGACAGTAGCAAATATCTTGTCCACAGGCATCGTAACCATACCACTTATGAAGAAGACAGGCTTCCGACCTTATCAGGCGGGCGCGATCGAAGCTGTCGCATCAAATGGCGGGCAGATCATGCCACCGGTAATGGGGGCAACCGCTTTCATTATCGCGGAGTTCCTACAACTGCCCTACAGTTCCGTAGTGCTCGCGGCAATTACACCCGCTCTACTCTACTATATTGTCCTGTTCGTGAAGATTGATGCGATTGCCGCTTGTGAAAACATCCGCGGACTATCGTCGGAGGATCTACCGCGTAAAGAGGATGTCTATAACGGTAGCTGGGTTTTCGTTCTGCCGCTACTCCTAATGATCGTGCTGATGTTCGGAATGGGTTATGATCCAGGAAAATCTGCGGTAATTGTTTCTGGGGCCGTGCTGGTCGCATATGCTATTCGCAACCGTTTCCGAATTAAGGCAACTGATCTCTGGGCCGTCATCAAAGGCACAGGAAGCGATTCTATTCCTGTCATCCTTATCGGTGCGGGAGCAGGTGCTGTAATCGGCGTGATGAACTCTTCCGGTTTCGCTTTCCAACTGACTCTCATGCTTACACATTTGGCAGAACAGTATGGTATGTTTGCGATGCTATTGATGGCCGCTCTGGTGTCCATCGTGCTTGGAATGGGAATGCCGACCGTTGCTGTTTATGTAGTACTTGTAACAATCGTGGCACCTTCCGTTATTGAGCTTGGCGTTGACCCTTTGGGAGCACACCTGTTTCTATTTTACTTCGGGTTGATGAGCATGATTACGCCACCCATTGCAATGGGTAGCATCGTGGCGGCGCAAGTAGCGGGCGCAAGCATCTGGACAACCGGGTTCTACGGACTGAGGCTTGGGATCAGCGCCTATTTGTTGCCGTTTCTTTGGATTTACAATCCCGCGCTCCTACTAAACGGCTCTACGATTGAAATCATCATCGTCCTTGCCAACTGTGCCGCTGCGGTAATGCTACTCCGGTCTTCCATGTTGCCGAGTCCATTTAGCAGACTTCCAAACTGGGTGTTCGCGGTGCTTGCGGTTGCACTGGCAATTTTCTGCGGCGGCGCGACGGTTTGGTTTGGATCCACAAGTCTGACTGCGCTTGGAGTTTCCGTCTTCGGCCTTGCGCCACTGCTCCCAGGTCTTCGGCTCTCAGATGTGGCCGACTCCATGAATTCATCAACTCCCGAAACGCTAGACACCCATCGCGGTGCCCGTCTTGAAAAAGAGGATAACCAATGAAACACAATCTCGAAATTTCCGGCCAAACAAACCTCGAAGAGGGAGTAGTTGACCGGGAGGTTTTTGTTAGCGAAGACATCTACCAGCAAGAAATTGAAACGCTTTTCACACGAGCCTGGCTCTTCGTCGGCCATGAAAGCCAAATTCCTAATCCCGGAGATTTCTTTACTTCACGAATGGGTGAAGAATCTGTGATCCTTGTGCGGGACAAGGCTGGCGTGATTCATGTCTTTCTTAACTCCTGCCGCCACAGAGGAATGAAGGTTTGCCGTTATGATCAAGGCAACACCTCTCTTTTCACATGTCCGTATCATGCTTGGACGTATGCAACCGACGGAAAAGTACGCGGTATTCCGCAGTACCAAGAACTTTATGCCGGGGTATTGGATCGAGAAAAATGGTCCTTGATCGAAGTTCCGAGAATGGTCAACTACAAAGGCACAATCTGGGCATCGTGGGATGAAAACGCGCCGGAATTCGAGACCTATCTAGGCGATGCGAAGGTTCATTTGGATCAAGCATTGGATTGCCGTGACGGACGCCCTGGCGGATCAGAAGTCATTGGTGTGCACAAATGGGTGTTCCCTTCGAATTGGAAACTTGCCTCCGAAAATTTCCTTGGCGACTCGTATCATAACCCAAGCCACCGATCGGTTGACCTCATTGGAATTGGACCTTCGGCACGGACGGGAGCAAAGGGTCGACGCGACAACGAGTTAGAGTTGGCTAAGCACGTTTGGATTAGTTTCGCGGCCGGTCACGGTGTTCATTCGGCGGTGCAGGCGGCTGGGGCTGAATATATTGCGCAATTTGCGAATGATCCCGAAATTGAGGAGTACTTCCGGCATTGTCACAACGAACGCAACGCGCGGCTTGGCGATAATGCTCGGTTGTTGCCGTTTACCGGCACGATATTTCCAAACACCTCATATCATGGTCGGCAACCACGGAACCTATGCGTATGGCACCCGCATGGCACCACCGAGACCGAGGGCTGGCGCTTCTTCCTTGTTGATGCAGACGCGCCAGCTAAGGTAAAGGATTTTCTGAGGCGTTTCTACATGCGCTATTCCGGTCCTGCTGGGATGACCGAGCAAGACGATATGGAAAACTGGCTTTACGCAACACGCGCCAGTGTCGGCACGATCGCGCGGCGCTATCCATTCAACTACCAACTGGCGCGGAATCAAGCGGAGCTTCACCCGGAAGTTAATGGGCTGACAGTGCGCGGACGCGTGACGACAAAGATGACCGAACACATGGCGCGTGGTTATTACCGGCGTTGGCGTTCTTATCTGGATGGTGCTGATTGGGACGAGTTACTGGGGCAGAACGATCCTCGCTTCTCGAACGCAAAAGAGGCTGAAGAATGAGTTCTGGCGCGGTTATCGTTTCCGGCGGCACCTTCGGCTTGGGGCGTGAAATCTCGTTGCGCTTGGCCGAGGCGGGCTACCCAGTGACGGCTTTCGGCCTCGAAACGCCGCAGATCTCTAGCATTGCAGGAAATTCCATTCCTGCTCTGCGCAGTGAGGCAGAAAGCCGGGGACTGGACCTGCATGCAGTGGAGGCTGATGTCACTTCCGAGGCAGATGTTGCGCGGATCGTTGAAACCACCATCGCAAGGCACGGAAGGATTCACGGAATAGTCAACAATGCCGCCATAGGACCTTTGGGCACCGTCATGGATACCGACCCAGGAATTTGGGACAAAATCATGGCAGTGAACCTGAGAGGGCCATTCCTGATGTCTCGTGCGGTGATCCCTCATTTCGTTAGCAATGGTGGCGGCTGTATTGTCAATGTTGGATCTGGAGCGGGTTGGGGCAAAGCTAACATGGCAGCTTATGCCACATCTAAAGGCGGCATTATCGCAATGTCCGCGTCAATGGCTCTAGACCATTTTTACGACCGGGTCCGGGTTAACACCGTCATCCCGGGTGGCGGAGGTATCGTTGCTGGAATGAGTCTAGGGCGGGTTGGGGGCGACATATCCCGGCTTGGCCCCGGCGCGGTCGGGACCGTGGCGGGGCGAGTGACGACGGGCACAGATTTGGGCAATGCGATCGCCTGGCTTATGTCGCCGGAAGCTGAAGCCATAAGCGGAACTATCATAGATGTTGGCTGCTTTGCCCATCAAGGATCATCAGTCCCGCTCAAACGCACTAAAATTGAGGAGAAATCCAATGGATAATGTTGCCATTAGCTCGCCAACCCTTGACCGAAACGATGCCTATTTTCGGCTCCGTGGGGAAGTAGAAGAGCTTTTCTATGACGAAGCATCAATGCTTGACGAACGCCGTTTCGATGAATGGTTGGAGCTCATGCATGAAGACGTAGTCTATTTCATGCCGATGCGTCGGAACGTAAAGTTTGGCATGCACGATGAGCGAGAAAATACCCGGGTTGATGAGGGTATCAGTTGGTTCAATGAAGACAAATGGACGCTTCGCAAACGGGTGGAACAGATCTTGACCGGTGTTCATTATGCCGAAGAACCGCTTTCACGGATCGCCCATTTGATCACGAATGTTCAGATTCGATCCACTGTTCCAGAGATCGAAAACGCCTCTGAGATCAGGACGAGTTGTCGTTTTCATGTCTATCAGAATCGAGTCGAGCACGAACACTACAGCTTTGTCGGTCGTCGTTACGATACTTTAGTTCGTGTGAACGGGGCACTGAAGATTCGCGAACGCAAGATCATCCTTGATCAGAACGTACTACTTGCGAAGTGCCTGACAGCGTTCTTCTAATACATAAGGAAACTAATCAATGAGCAATAAAGGCAATGTCGATATCGGGATCGGCGTAAACCTTATGGACGTAACCGAAGCCCAGACACTGCGCTTGAAAGACGGGCGGATTGGCACGGTGACTGAAAACATGGGTGACGGTCAGTGGGTGGAAATGCGTTTTCAAGACGACGATGTTGAGCTCATCCATAGCCAAGAAATAGACGCGATCATATGACGCGCCATAGGATTGAACCATGCTGAGAATGCGTTATATGCCGTGCGATTTTCACCCCTTGTTACTTATCTTGGGGGCCGCTGATGAGTTGCAGAGATTCTCCGAATTGCTGTTACGCTTCGCTGAGAGTGGACAATCCGTAGAACTGACATCTGAAGGCGTATTTTCAGAAGATACGCAGGTTGTTCTACATGAACTCGGCACAGCGAGAAACGAACGGCAAGGTCTATGGGTGGCAGAATTCGGAGTGCGTCCGGTACTCGAGTGGTGCCTAACACGGGAAACCGCAAAGAATTTTGCAAGTGAGGTTTTAAAGACAGCGAACGGGCAAAGCCTGGCTGGGTCATCGACGCTTGAATGCGAGGTTTTGAACGAGATTCGTGTAAAGGTGTCATTTGGAGAGTTTGAGGAGCAATTCCTTCTTGGGGATATTTGGTAACGACAATGCAAAATGATGGATGCGGTAAAAAGGTCGTAATCGTCGGCGCTGGCCAGGCGGGAGTGTCTATGGCATTTCGCCTGCGTCAAAAAGGATATCGCGGCTCTATTACAATGATCGGCGACGAAGTCTGGCCGCCATATCAGCGCCCTCCGCTCTCTAAGAAATATCTAACCGGAGAACTTGCACGTGATCGGCTTTCTCTGAAGCCGGCTGAAACTTATGAAGAGAACGGTATTGAGCTTTTGCTTGATCGACGTGTTGCTAGGGTCGATCGTGCGGCCAGGAGAGTTTTTTTTGACGGGAACGATGACAATAGCCTTGACTATGAAACGTTGATATTTGCCACTGGAGGAAGACCCCGGCAACCTGACGATCTAGGCGATACTTTGCCGGAGAATATATTCACATTGCGGGCTATCAGCGATGCGGACGCAATGCGCGAGCGCCTTGCGCCTGGTAAGCATCTGCTGGTTGTTGGTGGTGGGTATATTGGTCTGGAACTCGCAGCTGTGGCACGGAAGCGTGGGCTGAAGGTGACTTTACTGGAACAAGCGCCGCGTATTTTGGGCCGCGTCGCGTGTTCACAAACAGCTGACTATTTCCGACACTTGCACACTGAAAATGGTGTCACCCTCCGCGAGGGGGTTTCGATTGAAAGCTTCGAAGGACCGGAACAGCGACCATCATTCGTAAAATTGACTGAGGGCGACGAAGTTTCCTTTGATGTTGCCGTGTTCGGTATCGGTTTGCTGCCCAATGATACAATTGCACGTGAAGCAGGCCTTGAGTGTGCCGGTGGTATTATCGTCGACGGTTGGGGACGAACCTCAGATCCCGATATTCGCGCCGCTGGTGATTGTGCCCGGTTACCGTACCGGGGCGACATGATTCGCCTAGAATCCGTTCACAACGCCATCGCTCAAGCCGAACACATTGCTGATGACATCGTGTGCCCTGGTGGGCCCAGCTATGCGCCCGTGCCATGGTTCTGGTCAGATCAATACGACTGCAAGCTCCAGATCGCGGGCCTCAACCTTGGATATACCAAAGTTGTGACTCGACCGGGGACTAAACCTGGAGCTTTCTCCAATTGGTATTTCAAGGGTGAAGAAATGATCGCGTGTGATGCAATAAACGACGCCCGATCCTTTATGATGGCAAAGCGTTGGTTGGCCGTTGCTCACCGTCCCTGCCCCGAGTTGATCTGCGATCCCTCGTGGGACCTCGCCAAATTCTGAGCCTAGCCGGAGGCTAGGAACCTATTCGACCGAGGAGAAAAGATGGTCAAAATTATCTATGTTGAAGCCGATGGAACCGAACGTGCGGTAGATGTGGCTGAGGGGCATTCCGTCATGGAAGGTGCCGTGTCTAATGGTGTCCACGGGATCGTAGCAGAATGCGGAGGGGCCTGTTCCTGTGCGACTTGTCATGCCTACATTGACGTCAGTTGGCTTGAAAAAACAGGTTTGGCCGAAGGTGACGAAGCAGACATGCTTGAATTCGCACACGAACCAAAACCAACCTCTCGCTTGATTTGTCAGATTGAAGTAACTAGCGACTTAGAAGGACTACGAATTGAGATTCCGGATGAACAGGCTTAACGACCATTGTCATTGAGCTGTGAAAGCATGTTCAACAAATGCAGAAGCTGCGTCGCATTCTCTTCGCCAAAGTGCCCAATAATCCCCTGCGCGATCTTTTCAGATTTTGGGCGAAGATTTTCGACAAAATCTTTTCCGGAAGGCGTCAAGCTAGCTTTGAAAGACCGCAAGTCATCTGGATCTTTCTCAGTGTAGATTAGTTCGCGCTCCGTAAGGGCGCGGACTATCCTTGTCATGCTCACTTTATGGATACACGACTTTTGCGATAGTTCGTTCAATGACAAGGGAGCAAAATCCGATATGATGCGTATAACGCGCCACTGCTGCTCTGTCAAACCAGCATCCTTTAGTAGGTCTGTGAAGTGGCTGACAACAGCATGACGTCCCCTAGTACATGCAATTGCCAAGGATCTTTCTGAATATGGAATATCGAAAGGGAATGTTTCTCTTGCCACCGTTTTTGCCTCTGTCACGCCAGTTTCCAACATTATCACCACGAATGATATTTCTCAAACTGAAGATACGAACCGAATACTTTTATCAACACACAAAGTATATGAGGCATCAAGACACACTTGGTGTGACCTTCCCCCTGCTGGTCCTCGTTCATGACGAGAGTCTGTGGGTTTGATTTTTGACCTGCCCCCTGCCGGTCCCTCATTCATAACAAGAGTCTGCAGGTCGGATTTGGGTAAACGGCTTCGCCGTCTGGCGCAAGCGCGCCGGGCGCGGAGCCCTCAAATTGCTCAAGCGTCCGGCGCGCTTGCTGCGGTGTCTGGTTGGCCAGGGACGAGTGTGGTCTGACCGTATTGTAGTCGTAGCGCCAGAGGGCCAGCTTACGCCGCGCATCTTCCAGGGTGTCGAATATTTCCTCGTTCAGCAGCTCGTCCCTGAGGCTGCCGTTAAAGCTTTCGATGAACGCATTCTGCTGCGGCTTGCCCGGATCGATGTAATGCCACGGCACCTCGTTCTGATCTGCCCACTTCAGCATGGCCCGACTGGTGAACTCCGTCCCATTGTCACTGACAATGCAGCCGGGCTTACCGTAGATCCGGATCAGAGCGCTGAGCTCCCGGGCGCCCCGTGCGCCGGACAGGCTCGTGTCTGCTACATGGCACAAACACTCGCGCGTGCAGTCGTCGATCACCGCCAGAATCCGGAACTTCCGCGAGGTGCCGAAGCTGTCGGACACGAAGTCCAGGGACCACCGCGCATTGGGTTGTCCCGCGATCGGCATCGGCGTCCTCGTCCCACGTGCGCGCTTGCGACCGCGCCGCCTTTTCACGGACAGCCCTTCCTCGCGGTAGATGCGATACAGCTCTTGTGGTTCATGGTCATGCCCTTGCGCTCCAGCAGCAAGCCGATCCGGCGGTAACCGAACCTGCGCCGCTTACCGGCGATCTCCTGCATCTCCTTGCGTATCTCGGCATAGTCCGGCGGGCGTTCACGCCGAACTGTTTTGGGATCGACACCGACCAGCCGACACGCCCGGCGCTGCGAGATCTCATGATCCCGCATCACCCGGAGCGCTGCCTCTCACCGCTTGATCAATGTCGTCAGTTCTTTCCCAAAAGATCTTTCAACACGACATTATCCAGCATGGTGTCCGCCAGCAGGCGTTTGAGCTTGGCGTTCTCATCCTCAAGCGCTTTCAGCCTTGCAGCCTCGGACACTTCCATCCCGCCATACTTGGCCTTCAGTTTGTAGAACGTAGCGGTGCTCAGGCCATGCCTGCGGCATACCTCGACCGTCGGCATTCCGGCCTCCTGCTCTTTGATCATCCCAATGATTTGCGCCTCGGTGAAACGGCTCTTTCGCATGTGTCTGCTCCTTCAGAGTTGGCGCAGACTCTACATCACGGTGAGGGATTTCGCGGGGGGCAGGTCATGTCGAATATCTCCTCATTCAGAAGTTCGTCACGCAGGCTGCCGTTGAATGACTTGATGAACGCATTCTGTCGTGGCTTGCCGGGGTCAATGTAGTGCAGGGAATGGCATTGTGGTCGGCCCATCTCAGGATGGCCCGGCTGGTGAACTCCGTTCCGTTACACCTTCGGAATAGCGCTGATTGAAGGCTATGATTGCCTGCGGAGCCCACAGATTGCGCAGTAGGCGATCATAGCCGGGTTTCAGGTCCCTACAGTGGTTTTGCACAAACTACACCGCAAGGCAGACCGACCATGGCCGGTAACAGTATTGCACAGGCCGAGCCCGTTTTGGCGGTGATTGATATTGCCATGCCCCGCCACGAAGTTTTGACAACTATTCCCGGCAGGAAGCGACACCAATCCTCAACATACCTCGCCAGGGTACTAGTGAGACATAAAAACCGGAACTTTACTGGTCCTCGTTACCTCATGCGTGACACCACCAAAAAGGTCTTGAGAGAACTTGCTATGTTCGTACGCCCCCATCACGATTAACTTTGCGTCCAGTTCTCTGGCCGTCTCTTGAATAACCTCGGCGATACCGCCCTTGCTTTTTGGACGGATAACATGCTCTGCGTCGACATTATGACGCTTCAGATGCGTCAAGATATCCGCCCCCTCCGGCATTTTCGGAAAGCTAGACCCAACACTTAGTATTGTCACCCGACGCGGCTTTTCCTCGAGGATCGTCATTGCATCGTTGAGCGCCCGGGCCGCAGAACGCTTTCCGTCCCATGCGACAAGTGCATGCGATGCAAGCTGATCCGTAGAATATCCATTCGGAACCACAAGAACGGGTCGGCCGCTCTGCAATGAGATCATATCCGGGCTGACGACCCGAAACTCATCTGTTGGTAGGTTGGAATGATAGCCGGTAACGACAAAATCGAAATTTCGCGCCAGCTCTGGCAAGTTCATTTTGCCAATCTCATTCGGCATAATAAAGCGGGACCGCTCTGCAAGGCCTGCCTCGGCAGCCGCCTGTTGGAACAGATCACGTGCTGCTGCAATTTTCTCGTTTCTTGCACTGCCAAGCTTGTCGAGAAGATCTTCTGTCAAACCAAGAACATGCTCGAAATACGAGGATGCGTTCCCATAGACACAAGTCAGCCATGCATCGTGCTTTGCGGCGATTTTTGCCGCGTGCTTAACGCTGCTTGGGAAGCCTGCGCTACCGGAATGTGCAATAAGGATGTTCTTGATGCTCATTTTATCCTCACAATTCGAACTTCATAGGCAAACTAGCAATCACAATCTTAGAAGTCTATGATTTTATGAGGAACAGTACACGCCCTGCATCCCGACAAAGAAAAGACTGGGCAAGCAAGCTGCCCAGTCCCCTGGTGATACAAGCCCTACATTCCGCTTCATGAGGAGTGCAGGATGCTTGATCACCCTTTCTTGTTCGCTTCAATCTCGTCGAGGAACGGAATGTCTGACCTGAGACCCGTTTCCTCCTCCGTTTTGAGGTAGAATCCGTCCCAACGAAGGAGACGGAAGAATGAAGCGATCACGGTTCAACGAAGAACAGATCATCGCGATCCTGAAGAAGCAGGAGAGCGACATTTCGAAGGCGGTTGTGTGCCGAGAGCATGGGATCAGTTCATGATCAGCCCCACCTGCGTGGTCCGGTTTGATTGTTAGTGCATGACCGGTCTCGGGTCCATCAGAGCGATGGTTTCCGGGGCGGGTGGGCGATATCAAGGCACTATGTGGTCGTTTGGTATTGTAGTGTTTCCTCCATTGCTCGATCAGGATTTCCGCTTCCCGAAAGCCGTAGAAGACTTCTCCCGTGAGCAGTTCATCGCGGAACCTGGCATTGAAGCTTTCGCAGTAGCCGTTCTCCCAAGGTGACCCGGGCGCGATGTAGGCAGTCTTGGCGTCGGCGGCCCTGATCCAATCCTGAACGGCCTGAGCCACGAACCCCGGGCCGTTGTCAGACCGGATGTAAGACGGCACACCCCGCATGATGAACAGGTCGCTCAAGGCATCGATCACGTCATCCGAGTTCAGCTTGCGCTTCACCTTGATCGCTAGGCATTCCCGGCTATGCTCGTCCAGGATGTTGAGCGTCCGGCAGTGGACAAAGTCATAGCTCCAGACGTGGTTGCGATACTCAGGGCGCAGCCGGACACGGGATCCGTCATTCAGCCAGAGCCGTCCCTTCTTCGGTTGCTTCATTGGCACCTACAGCCCCTCTCGCCGCCATACGCGCTCGACCCGCTTGTCGTTCGCCTCCCAGCCCGCATGTCTCAGAAAAGCGGCGATCCGACGATAGCCGTAGCGGCCATACTGCCGCGCCAGTTCGATCATGTCCGCGACCAGACGCTCCTCATCGGCACGGCCATGCGGCACTTTCCTCTGTGTGGATCGGTGCTGCCCCAGGACACGGCAGGCGCGTCTCTCTGACAGATGGAACCGGGTGCGGACGTGATCGATGCAGGCACGGCAGCGAGCGGGGCTCAGAAGTTTTCCTTTGGCGCCTCCGCCAGGATCAGCTTGTCCAACGTCAGATCCGAGACGGGTTTTCTCAACCGTTCGTTCTCTTTCTGGAGGCGCTTCAGTTCCCTGAGCCGGTCGGTTCCCATACCCCCGTACTGCTTGCGCCAGCGATAATAAGTCTGCTCTGTAATGCGAACCTTGCGGATCGCATCCACCCGGGACATGCCTTGCCCGACAAGCACTTCAACCTGCCGCAGCTTCGTGACATTCTCTTCCGGCTTGTGTCTCTTCGTAGCCATTCTGATCCTCCATTTTCCTAAACATAACGGCGGACCACTTCAGTGTGCGAGGATCAATGCAGGCGGCCCGCCTTGCAACAAATCAAGCATCCCAGGGATTTGACGAAGACGAACTTACCGTCTTCTTTGCGGCGATGGACAAGCTGATCAGCAACCTTTCACATAGCTGACCGTCCCTCGGCGTTCACTCAAGCGTCGGAGCAATCGCAAGGATGATGACCCCCGTCGCAGCCAGAGCAGCCGCAATGTAGAACCTGGGGCCAGGCCGTCTTTCGGTTTTGAAGATATGCCCAGCAAGCCAGGCTGCAAAGAACATCTCGATAGATGACATGATGGCAACGACGGTCACACTGGTGAACATCAACGAGAAAAACAGTGCGACTTGTCCGATTGTCATCGCACCACCAGCCAGCAATTGCCACCCGCTTGGCTTATGCAACCTCCATGAAAGCCCTACCCGGCCACGCAATCGAAAAAGCCCCCACCCAACGAACCATACCAATCCCGTCAACGCACCAATGAACACCCCGGCCAGCGGATCAGGCAAGGTCTGCATCGCGAGTTTGCGCGCTACGAAGGAGCCACCATAACCCGCAGCAGAGCCAAGCGCCAAAACCCGACCCTTGGTCCTGTCCTGTGGCGAAGGTTCCGTAGAGACCAGGGTCGATACCGCCTTGGCGGACTTGCGAGTCATCATGATCAACACGCCACCTGTCACCAGAATAAACGCAATCACAATAGAAGTCGTAATCACCTCTCCAAGCAGGAGAAATGCGAAAATCGCTGCAAAAACAGGAATCAGACGCCGGATGAAGCCTGTCTCGATCGCGCCAGCCAGCTCCACCGACCGAAACAACGTCAGGCGGCCAACCACATTCCCCAGAACACCCGCCAGCACAAAATAGGCCACCCCGATCAGTACGGGCTGGCTAACAGAAGGCAGCTCTGGCCCCCAAACCAGCCAAAGGGCACCGGAAACGAAACCTGTCATCAACACTGACAGCAGAACATCATTCCCGCGCCCTTGGGCGGATTGAGAGCTTTTGGCAATTGCGACCGAGCTAAGCGCATAACAAAACGCACCAAACGCGGCCATCAGACCACCAAAGCCAGCAGTCATTGGTCTAATCGGGCAACAAGAGCGGCGCTATTCATCCGCGACAAGCTGATCCAGGAAGCGTTCTGCCGACATGATTTCACGCATGGGCAGCTTTTCCTGCTGCTGCATAAGCTCTGTCGTGTATGTCAGCCCCTTGCCATCCCAGAACCACCAGTAAATGATCTCGCCCTTCTTATCCCGAATGGGCATTCTGAAAATTGGGAACTCCCTTTCAGCACGGGGAATTTCAACCGTACCCACCCGGGCGTGTTTCAGCCCGAGCTTTTTCAGAACACCACTCAAAGGCACCATCGCGATGGGCGAGGCCTCGCGTGCCAGAACGGTTACAGCTTCGGGCCGTTTCTGGAATGGGCCTTTCAAGAACTTCACGACCGGGGGATAGCTGGGATGCGTATGCGTAAGCTGCACATAAGCCAAACCAGCAGATGTTTCGATCTCAACAATGTCGCCAGGTTGATAATCTTCCATTCTCGGCATTCCTCTTACAGGCTATAGGCTTCCAGGGTCGACGGATGGAACAGCTCTTCGATCTCCACACGGCGCGGCGACAAGCCCTGGCTTACGTGGTAGTCCAAAAACTTGTTGAGCACATGCGCATTTCCACTGACGCCATAGCTCCAAGGGTCATCCCCCATCAGCGCGTGGACACGGTTGAGATTGTCCTCCACGAAGGGCATCGTCACCTTGGTGGCAGATGTGTCCGAAAGGGCCTCTTCGGCCAACCGTTTTGACTGCGTAAATGCCTTGAGCAATGCCGCGGGCAAGAACGGGTATTCTTCTGCCAGGCTCCGGCGTACGCCCAGTACGTGCATGATCGGGAAGATTTTGGTTTTCTCGAAGTAATATTCCGCCGCTGTAATGCTGTCTGCGAACAGTCGCCCAACATGCGGATGACGTTCAGCAAAGCAACGCGGCCAGCGCGGCCCGATAAAGCCATCAATTTCACCCGCTTCAAGCATGCTGTTCAGCGTGCTACCTTCTGGGGCTTCCTCCATACGAATGTCATCGGGCAACTGAACCTTGATTTTTTCAGGCCGGCCGGGTGTGTCCATGCCGCCGCGCACCCAGATGATATCCGAGGGCTTAACGCCATATTCCTCTTCCAGGATACCACGCACCCAAACGTTAGCTGAAAGCTGATATTCGGCGATACCGATACGTTTGCCCTTCAGGTCTTCTGGTTTGTTAATCCCTTTGTCCGTGCGGATATAGACAGAGGTGTGACGGAACGCACGGCTCAGGAAGACCGGGATTGCCACATAATGCGGATTCCCTCGGGCAACCGAAATCGAATAGGACGACAGCGAGATCTCGCTGATATCGAAAGCCTCGTGGCGGAACGCGCGAAAGAACATTTCTTCCGGCGACAACAGCATCGGAACCGGGTCTACTCCGTCGATCTGAACACGCCCATCCACGATTGCCCGTGTGCGGTCATAGTTACCCATTGCAAGGGAAAGTTTGAGATTGCTCATCCTGTCGGCTCCTAGTGATTTGTTTTACATTGCCGCTGAAGATCGACCGCTTGTCCGGTCTCTGCGGATTGCAAGATCGCGTGGCAAACCTCCAGGCTTGCCAGCCCCCATTCCCCTGTTTGGTCGGGGGCCTTGTTATGACGCACGGCATCCACCAGCGCATCCAGAACGGTTCTGCGTGGTGCCGGTCCGAATTTGGCTTCGATAAAGCCGCGTTCGGTGTCACCGAACACTTCTATCCCATCCGGGGTCAGTCGCAGATCGGCACGGTCACAAAGCGCGATCACCGGACCGAAATGTTCGTTATGTTCAGCCTCAATCGTCGTGCCGCTGCCGAATGTTCGTGTAGTTTTCAGCCGGACCTCGTCATCAGGGTTGAGATCCAGCAAAGCACGCCTTGCTCCACCGTAAGCCCCTTCTGATTTACGCTGTCCAAGCTCTCCGACATTGTTCATCCAGATATCACTGTCGAAATGCGCATAGCCCGAGTACGTCATGTTCGCGACACACCCCCCGGCAAAATTCATCAGTGCAGTGAATGCGCCCTCGGTCGGGCGCTTGGGATCCCATGCGCCCGTCATGGCATAAATTTTTTCGGCCATGCCGCCGGCAAGCCTGCGAACCACATCAATCTGGTGGATCGCCTGACTGAACAGCACGCCCCCACCCTCTTCGGTTCGCAGCTCTTCCGGGCGACGCGGACGATAGAGGAAGTCCGTATAGTTAAAGGCCTGGATCATGCGCAACTGACCGAACTTTCCGCTGGAAATAAGTTGCGTGGCCAATTCAACCGGCGGGTCGAAACTGTGACTCGGCCCAACTATCAAATGCACCCCAGCCTCCTTGGCTGCGGACACCATTACTTCGGCATCCTCCATCGAAACGGCCAACGGCTTTTCGACAAGGATATGTTTGCCCGCGCGCGCCGCAGCTAACACATGATCCACATGCATCTGGTGCGGCGTCGCAATGTAAATGGCCTCAACGTCAGGGTCTGCGCACAATTCCTCGACGGTGGCATACCCTGTGCCACCGTACTCTTTTTCGAATGCGTCGCGGCTTTCCTCCCTTGGGGCGGCGGCAGCCGTCAGCTTCACACGGGTGTCGGCATCAAACGAAGGCACCATGAGCATGAAAGCACGCCCAAGCCCCGCCACGCCAAGACGAACGGGATCAGAGGTCAAGAACCAGCCTCCCGGATTTGGCGCGCGAAACGCAAATCATGATCTGGCTGCCTTTTTCTTCTTCCATCAGCACCATATCACGATGATCTGCCTCGCCTTCCAGTAGGCGGGTTTTACAAGTACCGCACGTGCCACTTTCGCAAGAACTGCTTGTTGCGAAGCCAGCATCACGCAGTGCTTCGAGGATAGAACGATCCTCAGGAACAGTAACCGTTTGGCCGCTTTTCTTCAGCTCGACTTCGAAAGCAACGTCATCCTGACGAACCACATCAACAGGCTTGAAATCCTCGAAGTGGACACGGCCTTCGGGCCAGTGACCCGAGAAAGCTTTGATTTCTTCCATCAGCGGTTTGGGTCCGCAGCAGAAGACATGGGTCGCGCGCGGCGTCACCAGATCGTCCCAGAAATCATAGACAGCGTTCGGATCGCCGTCATCGTGGTGCACGATGATCCGGCCTTCGAAATCTTTCATCAGCTCATCAAGATAGGCCGATTCTTCCGCGCTCCGGCTTACGTAAATGATCCGAAGCATCTTACCTTTCTTATCCAGATAACGCGCCATCGAATAGATTGGCGTGATACCGATACCGCCGGCAATCAAGAGGTATTTCTGCACATCCGTCAGCGGGAAATCGTTTTCCGGGTGCTCGATATTCAACTCTGTCCCGACAACAGCTTGCTCATGCATGGAGGCAGACCCCCCGCGCGACTGCGGCTCTCGCTTGATGGCGACCACATATTCTTTTGGGTCGCTCCCATCATTTACCAGAGAGTATCGGCGCATAGCACCCGATGGTGTCTCGATCGTGATATGTGCACCTGGGTTGAACTCTGGCAGGGACTCGCCGCCAACCGGAGCCAAAGTGAATTCTGCAATAGTAGGTGTCAGATCGCGCCGTTTTTCGACGCGCATTTTGATCTGCTCCATGGGGTCCTCCCGTCCGTTCGCTTCCGAAATATAATTAGATAGCTAAGTTCAAGATGTCAACTGGACGCACCGCCCAGCCACGCGCTAATTGTGTCTAGAAATCACATATTTGGCCCTAAACGGTCTTCTCGTCCGCCAATATCCTTGGCCGACATGACAACCCCTGCTTCAGACAGGTCCGAAACGCCATGACATCCCGTAAAAATCATGGTCCTGCGCATCTCGTCTTCGAGAATCGAAAGCGCGCTGGAAACCCCCGCACGCCCCCGCGCCGCCAGGCCGTAAAGAGGTGCCCTGCCCAGCAGCACAGCGTCCGCCCCCAACGCAAGCGCCTTGACGATATCACTGCCGCGCCGAACACCACCATCAAGCAAAACTGTCATATGTTGGTCCAAGACGGACACAATCTCTGAAAGAATTTCAATCGTCGCCGGAGCTCCATCAAGCTGCCTGCCACCGTGGTTGGAAACAACCACCCCATCAGCGCCTTCGCGTTGTGCGGCCATTGCATCCTCAGCACACATGATCCCCTTAATCACAAGTGGCTCCTGCCACAGCTTCCGAAGACGCCTTACATCGTCCCAGGAAAAATTCGGGTTTCGTTGCGCCCGCGTAAATTCGGCAAGCGCCTTGTCGCTGACATCATCCCCCTAAAAGGCCGCCAGATTTTGCAGTCGCGGCCTATGTTGGCTCAGCCATACGGATTTGAACCATCTCGGATGCAACAATCCGTCCAATACGACAGAGGGGCTCATGCGGATTTCATGCGCGAAACCATGCCGCAAATCCCTCTCTCTTTTGCCACCCACCAACGAGTCGACAGTGATTACAAGAACACTGTAGCCCGCAGCCGACGCCCGTTCGATCAATGCATTGGAAAATGCTTCTTTGCCCCATGGGTACAGCTGAAACCAAAGTGGCCAATTATTTTTCTACGCGATTTCTTCCATAGTCGTGTTTGACGCTGTCGAAACCGTAAATGCGACCCCGGCCTGCTTTGCTGCGGCTGCAAGGTGCAAGTCCCCTTCTGGCCAATAAAGCCCGTTCAGGCCGGTTGGTCCGATTTGGAAAGGCGCCGCATACTTCTGACCGAACAGCGTGACAGAGAGATCGACATCCCCACCCTTGAGAATACGTGGCTTGAGTCGGATATCATCAAATGCGCTACGGTTCCTGTGCAGCGTGATTTCGCTCTCGGCACCACCATCCAGAAAATCAAATACCACACGGGGCAAACTCCGCCTGGCTCGGGTGCGAAAATCTTCGATGTTTACTTCTTGCCGCATCCGGCCTCCTGCCTCCTGCCAATTTCAACATGGCCACCAACCATGCTCAGGGCCAGAATCAAAATCCGCCCAAGGTCTATGCGGCCCCGGGCGGATCTGTTTGCAAACGTCGGACCGGTTATTCAGCTGCGGCTGTTTTGCCCGAAGTATTCAGCAAGGTGCGCCAATCCACATCTTTCGGATAAACGCCTTCATGAGAGTTGATCATGCTTTGCGGGATTTCATAATCGGTGCCGATTGCTTTGCCACCCTCTGCCACTTTCTTGGCGGCATCCGCCATCAAGCGACGGAACTCGACGATAGCCAGGTCCGAAGCACCAAGCACATCGGTATGGCGCTGAACGCGCGCGCCCATCGACACCCACATGGCGATATCTTGGTTCGGAATACCTTTGATCCCAGTGAAGTTACCTTCTTTCATGGCATCACGGTCTTGCAAGAAGTCGTTCTCGACAGTCCGCAGGCAGCGCCACTTGTCGTCAACATCCACTCCTGGAACAGCATGGGTAAACTTGCGCCATTCTTCGGTCGACGGCACATTCGGGCCATCCCAAGCGATGAAGTGGAACGCGGTCTCTTCATCATTGATCGGCACGATAACGGCCGCCACACGATAGTTGTTGTTCGGTGGGATCAACGAATAGTAGGGCGCAACAAATTCGGTCACACGGATATAGTTATGGGTCGCCGCGTTTTTGATCGGCGTACGGATTGCAGCATAGTGGAACCCGTAGCTGGTTGTCTCTGTCTGCATACGCGGAGACTTGTCCGTCGAGGGACGGTACCAGGATTTTTCATCGGCAGCAGCACCTTCCACGCGGGCCGGAACCATGTCCGACGAGTGCAGCGAGGACGAGTGGGCACTGTCGATCTGACCTTCGTGGATCTGCGCCCAGTTTGCGGGAATGCGGATTTTAAGGATAGCGATCGCCGAATCCTCGCGCGGGGCAAACGCCGGCGGCTGGAATTCAGGCATATCTTCTTTGTCACCCAGCCAGGCCCAAACGAAACCACCCCATTCTTTCACAGGATAAGAGCGATGCTTCACCTTATCCATAAGGGGGCTACCTTCGGGTTCGGAAGACATGGCAACGACATTGCCATCAACATCCATTTTCCACCCGTGATACAGACACCGCAGCCCGCATTCTTCGTTCCGGCCATAGACCAGCGATGCCTTGCGGTGCGGGCAAAGTTCATCAAGCAGGCCAAGACGCCCTTTGGTGTCGCGGAACGCTACATAGCTTTCCCCGAGCACCTCAACACGAAGCGGCTTGCCGTCGGGCTCTTCCACTTCTTCAATCAGGCATACAGGGGTCCAGTGCTGACGCATAAGACGTGCCATCGGTGCATCACCGGTCACGCGCGTCAGCAGTTCATTTTCTTCAGGTGTAAGCATTGAATCTCCTCCACAGGTCGCCGCATCAGAATTTGCGAAATTTTATTGGGAAACGCCATTATTCTTAGCTCTCTAAGTTTAGTCTGTCAATGGTCAGAGCGATATTCCCTTCACCTCACAAGTAAGAAAAACCCACGTAAATAAAACTACTTATGGGTTTGCGAGCAATTGGTATTATTCCGCGCATGATCGGGCCTTGTGTTCATACAGATCTGCTCTGCCGGTTCCTCTCTGGTTGTTCTATGGCCTCGGGATTCGTACACCCCGCTTGCGCAGCTCCCTGCATCGATCAGAATCACCGAAGTGTATTTTGATCAATAACCTCTTGGGCAAAAAAGCCCGCAGACAGTCATCCGAACAGACCGCGATTGGAACCAAAGACGCGGCCTGAAACTTTTCCGTCTCTCAGTCAAAACGGCAAGTAGCCGCCAAACCTGGCGGCCACTTTGGATTCGCATTCAGCACATTACACGTGGCTGACGTTACCCGCTTGCGGGGACTTCTTCCTTCAACAAGGCCTGTCGTCCAACCAGAGCGATGATAAGCAAGGTACACACAATTGAGACCGCGAAGTACGGGCTAACCGCGCCAATTGCAAAAATCGTCAGGAGACCTCGCTCCAACGAGCTGAGCTGGGTTTTGATAAAGCCTTCCATTGACGCCGAGACTGCAAGAGCACCAGCAACGGCACCAATAACAGCAAGCGTATTTGCCAACGGACCAAGCTCAAGAACGATGCCGGGGTTCCAGACAAAAGCGAACGGCAGAAGGAAGCCAACAATTGCAAGCCGCACAGCCGAGAATGCGATCTTGAATGGATCGTCATCAGCAATCGCAGACGCTGCGATTGCAGCCACAGCGATTGGCGGCGTCAGAGCAGACAGGATTGCATAGTAGAGCAGGAACATCTGGCTCGGCAGCAGAGGGAAACCCAGCTTGGAAAGAGCGGGGCCGACAAGCACAGCCGCCAGAATATACGCACTCGGAGTCGGCATACCCAAGCCCAGCACAATGGTCACCACAGCAGCAATCACTAGCGTCAACAGCGGCTGCGCATTACTGACCGTCAGGATCACGTTAGCCGATTTCATCCCCAATCCTGTCATAGACAGGCCACCAATAACCAGACCAGCAGCAGCACATGCCCCAGCGACAGGCAAAATTTGCAGGGTGGTTGTGCCAAGGCCTTCCACCATTGCCCACAACGACATCCGCGTTTGCTTGAGGATCATCGACGCAAGGATTGTCACCAGAACACCGACACCTGCGGTGAAGGTCGGCGAATAGCCAAGTATCAGCGCCACAATGATCCCGATAATGGGCAGCAAGAAAACCCAGCCGGTTCTGAACGTTTCCTTCGTCGTCGGGATTTCATCCTGAGAAGGCCGCAGATCGTATTTCACTGCGCGGAAGTGCACCTGGGTAAACACGCCCATATAGTACAGCAACGCAGGAATAAGCGCGGCAAGCACGATCGCATTGTACGAGATACCCGAATACTCTGCCATGATGAAGGCAGCCGAACCCATAATCGGCGGCATGGCACTGCCCCCCGTGGACGCCGCAACTTCAACCGCACCCGCAAACCGGGCCTTATAGCCCAAGCGCTTCATCACCGGGATCGTGATGGACCCCGTGGCCACAACATCCGAGGTTGGGCTACCAGACATGGTTCCATACAGACCCGACGAAATGATGGCGATCTTTGCAGGGCCGCCTCGTGCGCCCCCGGTGACCAGAGCCGCCAGGTTGAAAAAGAAGTCCCCTCCCCCAGCCTTGGCAAGGAAAGTCCCGAACATCACGAACAGGAAGACGTAACTTGCCACAACCTGAAGCGGGACACCGAACAACCCATCTGTGGTGAAGATCAGAATATCGAGCAGATAGCTGAACTCGCTGACGCGATGCCCGAACGGCGGCGGCAGAAGATAGCCAAAAAGGTTGTAAATCAGGAACAGCATCACAACGCCTGTCAGCCCCAAGCCAGTTGTCCGGCGCGTGGCTTCGATGGTCAGGAACAGCAGTGACGACCCAAAGAACAACTGATCCGTCGTGAACTGGTCCAGCAGGCTGATACGGTCCGAAATCTCGCCAGAGCTTACATAGAAGTAAATCCCGCAGGCCAAGCTGAGCGCAGACAACATCCAGTCATAAAATGGAATGCTATCTGGCGCTTTCGCGGTTGCACCAATCGCCAAGAAGAGAATCGTGAAAATCCCGGATACGAACAGGATCCCCTGAATGAGCGGGTCTGCGATAATGAACAGATTAGAGTGAATCACCCATGCCGCGAACGCCGCGGCCAGAACCATGACGACGGTCCGCATGGGTGGCTCTAGCTTCCGACGGCGTCCAGTTTCGGTAAGAGAAGGGAAATTCATGCTGGCACCATTTCCATGTTTGTGAGGTTTGGTCAGCTTTGAGTGCGCAAAATCATCCTACTGCCCGTGATCAGCACGGCCAGAGCACGACAGAGGCACTCTTGCAAACGAATCCGGTGCGCTTTGGTCAGCGCACCGGCATTGTTTTCCGAAGGCTTACTTGAGAAGCCCCAGCTCCATGTAGGCGCGCTTCGCGCCCGGGTGGAACGGCAGCGTTCTCTGCGAAACCAGCAACTCAGTTGAGAGCTGTTTCATTGCGTTATGAACGCCGCGGATTTCATCAATGTTCGAGGCAATGCTCTTGGCCAGCATGTAACCGGTTTCTTCGGGCAAGGCATCAGAGGTGATTACCATCGCGCCAAGTGCCAGCGTGATAACATCGGAAGTCTGGTTCTTATAGTTTCCGGCGGGAATGACGTAGGTCCCGGTGCCAAAACGCTCATTGGTCTTTTCGATGATATCCTGAGGCACGCTCAGCAGAACAACGTCGTTGCCTTCATCAACCTTGCGGAACGACGAGTGCCCAACGAAGATACCGTTGATCACCATATCCGTACGGCCATCGCTGATCAGGTCTGCCTGCTGGGACGAACCGCCACGCACCAGAACGCCGCCATTCGCTTCAATCGTTCCTTCGTCATAGCCTGCTTCTTCCAGCATGAAAGTGGCAATATTGGCCACGATGTTACCTGCGTTGTTGTTCGCCACACGGATTGCAGCGCCCGACTTCGCCAAGTCGTCGATGCTGTCGATGTTATACTCTTCGGCAAGAGACTTCTTGATGAAGAAATGCATCGGGGCCCAGTTGTACATGTACCCGATTGCCTGAAGGTTCTCGATGGGCGCCTTGAACGGCTCATCACCCGCTAGCGCCAGCTTGATTTCTGCATCATGGGCCAGACCCAGATCGGTCCGGTTTGCACCCAGCAGACCGATATTTGCGAAACCGCCACCAGTGGCCTGGTAGGTCACGACACCGCTTGCATCGTCAACCTTCACAGCCCGGTCGATCCCTGCGCCCAGCAGCGACCAAAGACCTGACGGACTCCCCCCGGACAACGTGACGTTGACGCTGTCCGCCATGACGCCGGTCCCGATAACGGAGATGCTCAGCGCCGCAACGGCAGCCTTGATTTGCTTTTTCATGGTTTCCTCCCTGTCATATTATCATAGATTTCTAAATTTAGATATCTATCTTATAGATCATTATTAAAAACCGAACTTTGCGTCAACCATGATCGAAACCGAGACACCGTCCAAAAATTTAGGTTAAGAACTGCGAATGGCTTGAACGCTCTCGCAGAGCATCCAAACCCCTACTCACATAAGGTTGCAGCACGCCCAAGGCCTAGCACAAGACTATTCCGAACTCTCTCAGAGCTTCCCCAAAACCATACATCTCAGCGGAAGTAGCCCAACGGAATCACCCGAGCCTAAAAGGCCCGGCTATCGCAGATGAAGCTAAAGAGACCTTCAGGATCCAAGGTTACTTCTGGTCGGTGGGACGCGGACACCGCTCAAAGCAGCTTTTTCCTCATCATCTTCGAGGTTTCGAATCATTACAGCAAGGGCCTTGCGCAATGTTTTCTCTTCGGCACCACTCAGGCCTCTGATGGCGGCGTTATTCACTTCGTGTGCCAAAGGCTCCAGGAGCTCCCGCAACTCCCAACCTTTTTCCGTGAGGAAAGCATGCTGACGACGACGGTTCCCAGCCACATTGCGGCGTTCAATATATCCAAGCTCTTCCATTCGGCTGAGTGCAGTATGCGCAGTAGGCTCTGTCAGATGTGCTCTTTCGCTTAACTCTCGTTGCGACAAACCATCTTCCTGCCAAAGGATTCGAAGGAATATCCACTGCCCGAAAGTCACATTTTGCGTCTGTAACCGCAGCTGCAACGCACGGTTAAACCCTCTTGCCGCAAGACGTACCAAGCGAGCAATGCGCTCGTTATATTGGGTCAAACCGTCGTCTTTCAACGCGGAATCAGATTTTTCGTTCATGTATGCTCAGACCACAAACATCTATTGCCCAAAATCAGTTCTGGGCTTCTACAGGTCCGAGACTATCCCTGTCATCTTACGAAGATGCAAGCCTCAACAATGTCACTACTTTTACAGCTAGTGACATGCGGTGCGCGCAAACCGACGTAAATCTTGCAGCAAACCCTGCTTACAACTTTTCGATTTTTTCTCTCCATATTTTTCGATTTGGGGGTTTCTGCGCGCTTGATGCGTGTTGCGTTTTCGACGAAGATGTCGGGCAAGACGGTGTAGAGCTCAATGGTGTGTCCCGGGATATGCGGGGGGAGGATCACCCGGTCGAAGCCGCGCAGCGGGCGGGCAGCGGTTCGGTTTCCGTCACGCCTAGCCTAGCACCGGCTAGGTGTCCTGCTGTCATCACCCGCACCCGCGCATCCTCATCAATGAAACCCCGCGCGAGGTGTTGATTAACACCGCATCCGGCTTCATCATGCGCAGTTCGGCCTCGCAGATCATTCCTCGTGTCAGCGCGTTCAACGGCACATGGAGGCTCACCAACATCACACATGGCCAGAAGCTCAGCGCGTTTCACCAGCCCCACGCCCGTAGGTGCGGTGTCCGGTATCAGGAACGGATCGTGCACCAGTATCTGTGCCGGATCTGTGCCGGCTCGAACGCCAACTGTCGCTCGATCACCCGGTCCTATCCGCCCCGAATCGATCAATCCGATCGCCCGGCCTCGCACCATCCGCGCAAATATCTGTTGCGGTCGGCCCGCATTCTCGCGCAGCAGGCGCTCGGATTCATGCAGCCGGTACAGCAGCACCAGCATCAGCATCCCTATCGCTTCGGGCATCCCCAAAAAGTTCTCGGGCGTTACACCATTCGTCACGATCAGACCGCGCGCGGCACAGGCCTCCCAGATCTCCCGCACCCACCCCGATCGTTGGAAGTACTAGCGCCCGCAGCCGTGGCGAGGCGTCCAGATCCGCGTCGCTCAGCCCCGACCGCGAACTGACCACGATGATAGCAACGTCCGACAGCAGCGCCTGCCGCTGTTCCTCCGTCAGCCGCAGCGGAACACCTAGGGTGATCTGGGGGCCGCGAACGACCTCCCAGCCTTCGGTCCGCAGACGATCCGAACCCTCGAAGTCCAGTGGGTGACGGAAGTGCCACGCCTCGCCCGCCCAGCCCAACGGCAAACACACAAAGCTGGCACAGACACCTTCCAGACCTTCGCCAAGCGCCCCGGCCTGCGTCATGATATCAAGCTCAACCTCTGCATCGGGGGCGTTCAGCGCAGGTTTGATCGGTAAATCACCGGGCATCTCGCCCGCCCCTACACCCAGAGCATCGGCAATCGCATGCATCGCAACATCCGGACCGCAGGCAGCGCTTGATGCTCCATCCCCCAGCCATTGTGCAGCTGATAATCCAGCGACGCCTGGATCACCTGCGCCTTCACATCGCCCGCCAGTTTCAGCGTGCCCGCGACATCCAGCCAGTCCAGGCTCAGGATCACATCCGCCTCGCGCAGCACCGCGCCCGCCGCATCGTCAATGAAGAAGGCCGGTTTGCCGCGATGCTGCGGGTGATCCGTCGGGAAGGACGCCCCGTTCCGGATATCCGTCAGAACCTTCGCCCCAGCGCCTTGGCGTTCTTCGGCAGATCTGCCGCCCGCGCCACTCCTTCGGCCGAGGGTGCCGCCGGAGGCGACGGCTGGTAACGCGCAAAATCTGGCAACTCCGGTGCCTTCTCGTGCTGCTTTTCCTGGATCGACACGTCGAAGTTCACATAGGTCGGGCCTTTCGGTTCGCTCCACGCGATTACATCCGCACGCAACATCGATTCCAGCGCCGCATCAACCGGCCCCGTCGCCCCATAAATCAGAACCGGCACACGGTCGCAGCACACGTTGAAGATCGCCATCGTACCATGCATCAGACCCACGTTGCTGTGCAGGATCACCGCCAATGGCTCCCCCGCCACCTTCGCATAGCCATGCGCAATCGCAACCGCATGCTCTTCGTGCAGACACAACAGCATCTGCGGATCTTCATTGCCAAGGTGGTTCACAAGGCTGTCGTGCAAACCCCGAAAGCTCGACCCCGGGTTCAGTGCAACATACTTCACTCACCCCCAAACCTCGCAATATATCCGCAAATACATCGCTACCCCACACCCCCAAACTATCCGACGATACTGGGCGCTCAACCTGATACAGCCTGTGGTCTGTCATGTGTCTTGACCTTTCCTTATGAAGTGTTGATGCAACAGCGCCCCATTTTGAAAGGCGTACGCAATAGGTATCCATTGCCCGCCGAAAGGGCGGGCATTTTGCATTTCAGACGGTCTGGAGCGGCTCAGAGGATCAGAAATCCAAACCGAAATCGACGGTTCCCGCCGAATGGGTCAAAGCACCGGAGGAAATATAATCCACATTTGCCGATGCGATTTCGCGCAAACGGCCAAGGGTCACATTCCCGCTGGCTTCGGTCTTCGCCCGCCCGTCAATGCGCTTTACAGCTTCGGCCATGTCTTCGGTCGACATATTGTCGAACATGATGACATCTGCGCCCCCGGTCTGAAGCACCTCGTCCAACTGATGCAAACCGTCGATCTCGATCTCTACCACGACCATGTGACCCACATTTCGTTGAACGGCTTCCAGCACCTGTTTGATGCCACCAGCCGCTGCGATATGGTTGTCCTTGATCAGGATCGCATCGGACAGGGAAAACCGATGATTGTGGCCGCCGCCATGCAAAATGGCGAGCTTTTCGACAAGTTTCAGCCCCGGTGTGGTTTTGCGTGTACAGGTGATACGTGTCTTGGTACCCGCAAGCTCCTGAACATAGGACGCTGTCAAGGTTGCCGTCCCAGACAACCGTCCGGCAAAGTTCAGGGCAACACGCTCTGCGGCAAGGATCGACGCCGCCGATCCCTCTATACGCATCAACGTATCGCCCGCTTTGCAGGCCGTACCATCCGCCACGACAGTCTCGACCACAAGATTGGGATCAATCAGCCGAAACGCGAGAGAGGCCACCTGCATCCCAGAAACAACCGCGTCCTGCCGTGCACGCATTTGCGCCTTGTAGCGCGTGCCTTCAGGCAGAACGGAACGGGTTGTCACGTCGCCTGCGGCACCCAGGTCCTCCATAATAGCGTTCCGAACCATGGGTTCGAGGATGATATCGGGGACGTTCGCAACATTGCTCATTATTTTTTAGATCCTTATCGGTTTGCAAAAGGGGCAGGAAGGGATGGCCTCATCCCGGCCAAAGCAATCAATACAGAAAAAGCTTTTGGATCCCAGACCCCGTTCGCACATTACCTACGCACCGGGTCACTGACCCGACAGATTGATATGCACATTCTTTTCATGGGTGAAGGAAATCAGTTCGCCAATACCTACTTCGCGCCCGATACCCGATTGCTTGACCCCACCGAACGGGGCACCAAGGAAATGCCGACCGACTTCGTTAACCCAAACAAACCCGGCCTCGACGCGTGCAGCCGTACGATGAGCCATCACCAGATCCCGAGTCCAAATTGCACAGGGCAGCCCAAGCTCAAGTGCATTGACCTCGTTCAGCATGGAATCTTCGTCCGACCATTTGCGAACCGCAAGAACTGGCCCGAAAATCTCTTCACGGGCGATACGCATCTGCGGCGTTACATCCGCAAAAATCGTCGGCGCGATAAAGCTGCCTTTCGCCAGCGGACTATCCGTGACCGCATAACCGCCAGTAACGGCGCGCGCACCCTCACTTTTGGCAGAGTCAATGAAACCCATGACCCGGTCGAACTGCGCACGGCTGACAATCGTGCCTATCGTGGTTTCAGGATCCGTCGGAACGCCCGGCTTATATCTTTCAACAGACTCGGCCAGATAGGAAATGACTTCGTCGTGGATATCCTCGTACAGGAATGCGCGACTTATCGAGCCACAGGACTGGCCGCACCAGCCAAAGTTCATTCTAGCGACAATCGCGTCCGCAATCTTTTTCGGATCACTGTCGGGATAGGCAATCAGCGCGTTCTTGCCACCCAGTTCCAGCAGTACAGGTTTGCCCGTAGCGCTGGCGCTTCGCATCACAGCCCGGCCAGCCGACACAGAGCCAATAAGCGTGACCTTTGCAGCGCCAAGGTGCTCGGCCAGGCCAGCACCTGCCTCTAGATCACCCGGCAACACGTTGAATGTGCCTTTGGGCATCAGGCCATAAACAATCTCTGCCAGGCGCTATGCAGACAAAGGCGCCTGTACCTGCGGCTTGATGATGACAGCGTTCCCTGCCGCCAAAGGCGCCGCCACTTTACCGCCACAAAACATGAACGGATGATTGAACGCCAGGATACGTGCCACAACACTAAGCGGCTGGCGCAGGGTCATATTCACCCGATCCGGCCCCAAAGGGATCGTGTCGCCCTTCATTTCAGTCACAAGACCGGCGAAAAACTCCATCTGGGCCGCCGCGATGGCCGCGTCGCCGCGCACCTCGGTATATGGGTTGCCGCAATTGGCCGCGTCCATCATCGCAAGCTCATCTCCGCGCTTGTGCAAGAGAGCCGCGATTTCCTGCAGAATACTGGCACGCTCAAGAGGAGCAACATCACGCCATTCCTTCAAACACGCAGGCGCTACGTCCACCTCGGCCCGGGTCGCCGCAGCCACTAATCCGATCAGCTGACCTGTGCCCGGGTTAAAAGTCTCCTCGTAATTTCCTGCGCTTGGCGGAACCCATGCGCCCCCACAATACAGCTGCTCCTTACCAGAGAGAGCATGGTTTGCATCCATATTCACCATGCGCATATGACGTTTCCTCCCGCGATTGCCCTTGATTACTTAGATTACTAATATATTCAACCAATGAACCCCATCGCCTGCCAAGTGAAATCGTTGCGCGTATGAAAGGTTTTCGCCGGGCGGCACGCAGGTTAGCTGCCCTGTCAGGCACCCCCCACCGGGTGCCGCTGATCGCTAGCGCATCGGCTGGGGTGACTAATGCCTTCCAAGCTACCAACATTCAAGTGAAATATTGGACCCTCCACTAGCAAGCAAATTACCGCCATACGCTCACTATCTGCTATTTTAGATCACTAATTATTCGCGTAAATACTCTCTTGGATTGAATTATTTTCTGGGCATTCAATTGATTAAGAAAAAGACAGCCTGGCCCTTTCAGGAAGGGTTTATCATCAACGGAACGGCGGAAACCCATGTGTTTACCGACTACCGCTGGAATGATGGAAGCGTGAGCCGCCGCCAGTTTGTGGATCCAAACAGTTACGACCACACGCGTATCACAGTACGGCCGATTTCACTAAAGCTGCCAAGCAGCCAGGATCAGTAGGAGAACCACTCCGAGTGACCCACCGTGCCCTCGTAGTCTCCGTATTCGACCATGATGCTGCGCAAATAGAAGTACGAGGAACTTCCGCCGCTCGGAAAGGCAATCTCCTGCCCGCTTTCCGAGATGAATGTCACGGGCCAGGGCGTGTGGGATCGGTAGACCCGCTGGATGTACCGGCAGGTGCGGTTCTCTCGGTCGCAGGAACGAAGCGACCAGTCCCAATACCGATCACCTCCCCTTTCTCTATAGGCTTGACCGGTGAACCAGATCACATGGGTCCGGTTCAGCCATTCGTATTCAGGCAAGTTGGTGTCGAGCTCGCCCTCGCCGCCGGGTCCGCCCAGTTCGGCCGGCACATGGGCAAAGGTGCAGACCCCGAAGGGCGGCAGGCTCGGCCAGGGTGTGATGCGGCGGATCATGGTGCGATAGGCGCGGGCACAAACGGCGCTCGGGGGAAAACCACCCGCCAT
>NZ_JAXGFR010000027.1:0-26948 GCF_041008775.1 Pseudophaeobacter sp. C1-32P7
AAATACCAAAAAAATCTCTCTAACGATCATAACCAACAATCTCCGCGGGATGGAGCAGCCCGGTAGCTCGTCAGGCTCATAACCTGAAGGTCGCAGGTTCAAATCCTGCTCCCGCAACCAAAGATAACGCAAAACGCCGCGTCCGAAAGGGCAGCGGCGTCTTTTTTCGTCTGTAAAACCCAACAACTTGAATTCAATCTCCGCACAGTGGCAAAGCATCTTCCAGATGTAGCAGCGTGGTTTTAAGCTTTATCCTCAGGTTCCCAATCTATTGAGAAGGCTCGGAGTAGGGGCAGGCGGCTAAGTCCATACAAACCTTTAGGCTCGTCAGTGGCGATCTCACCCACAGGAAAACTGACTGCTAGGCAGCGAATGACTGCTTTCCGCCTTTCATGACCCTGCCTAACGGTATGCAAAGCTGGAGTGGAGTTTTCTGTTTGAGGCACGATCAGGCTCTTGCCTGAAGAACGACGCTGCATAGTCCAATAAATATGGGGCCGTCCTGCAAAAACATGCCAGCGAGGCGATCAACAAGGTATCCGGCCGTAATGTCTATGCCAGCGGCATGCGCCGTTCTGCCATTGCGACAAACCAGCTGCAGCCGAAGGGAATGACCTCGTCATTGAACTCATAGGACGGGTTGTGAAGATCGGCACTGTCGCCATTGCCTATGAACAGGTATGCCCCAGGGCGTTCCAGGAGCATCTCGGAAAAATCCTCTCCCCCCATGATTGGCTTCAGATCACGATGCGCTACACCAGAGACCTCGAGGGCAACCTCTGCGGCAAGATCCGCTTCCCGCGCGTGGTTCACCAGCGCAGGTGGGCCGGAGATATGCGTGACTTCAGCAACCGCGCCGTAGCCAGTTGCCGTGGCCGTCGCCAGCGCATCGATGCGGGCCCGCACCAGCTTCTGAACCCCGGGTTCGAACGTCCGAACCGTGCCACGCATGTGAACGGAATCCGGGATTACATTGTATGTGTCCGTTTCTGTCCGAAAGCCGCAGACCGAGACCACCACGTTGTCGATGGGATCGATGTTGCGTGAAGCGATGGATTGCAGGGCCACAACGATCTGCGACGCCACCAACGTTGTGTCAACGCTCTTGTGCGGCATGGCACCATGGCCACCCTTTCCGCGCACGATGATTTCAAACTTGTCCGGAGAGGCCATCTGAGGCCCGCTGCGCACCGCAAATTCGCCGATGGGCATCCCCGGCATATTGTGCATGCCGTAGATTTCTTCGACACCCCATCGCTCCATCAACCCGGCATCGATCATCGCCCGCGCACCACCGCCACCTTCTTCGGCGGGCTGGAAGGCCAAGACTATCCGGCCGTCAAAATTCCGCGTCTCGGCCAGGTATTTCGCCGCGCCCAGGAGCATTGATGTGTGCCCGTCATGCCCGCAGGCGTGCATCTTCCCCGGAACGGTCGAGGCATGAGGCAAATTTGTTGCTTCCTGAATCGGAAGGGCGTCCATGTCTGCGCGAAACCCGATGGTTTTGCCCGAAGTGTTTGACTTGCCGTTGATCACAGCGACCACACCGGTTTCACCGAAGCCCGTCACAATCTCATCGCAGCCAAATTCCTTGAGTTTCGATGCCACAAGCGCCGCCGTTCGATGCTCCTGAAAACGTAATTCGGGATGGGCATGGATATCGCGCCGCCATGCTGAAACTTCTGGCAACATTTCGGCGAAGCGGTTCAAGACAGGCATCGGTTTCCTCCAGATGAGTGTTATTGCACTTTGGGACCAGGTGACAGCAGAGGCAAGATACCGTGCGCATCCGATCCAAAGGACGTTACCTCTCAAAGCACCCATTCTAGGCATGTGCGCGACATCAGAGATCCGGGTGACAAATGCAGCCATAAAGTCATCTTGTAGGTCGGCCTTCACAGTCGTAGCAGGCATCGGCCATTAGGGACTGCGCGGCCATAACCGGGTACTGGCCGAACCGCAGATCAGAACTTACAGAACCTTCTGCCCTCACACGTAAAATCCGACTTTGCAGCGTCTGCTATCGCTCATTTTTTGTTTGGGTCCTGGCAGACCTCAATCGAATGGGCATCTTGGGCCACCATCTGAGCGGCTGCTTCGTCCGCACTGTATGAGATCACGGCTTCAGAACCTCGCAGTCGCAGTGAACGGCAGAAACAGCGGACTGCACCGCAGCATAAACCCCCTCAGCTGGTTGCGTAAAACGGCCAAGTTTGCAGAGGGCACTTCCTGCGCTTGGTGGACCTTCGTACCCTAGGCAGCGTCAGTCAAGGTGGGCTCTTTCCATACCCCGCAGGCGTTGCTGCATCGTATGGTATTCTGCACGCGTCAACGTCGGGTTGTCTTGGAGGTTATGACATCCGGCAAAATCAAGGAACGCGCGTCGGTTCTGCAAAGCAAGACGCAGAAACCTGTCCGCTTCGAATTCTCAGAAGGCACGCTGGCATCTCTCGACAGATGGATGCTAGACCCGCTGATGGTTGGCTCCGAATACCTCTGGCCAGGCCGGTTTCACGAGCGCCTTCATATCTCGACCCGCCAGTATGCTCGGATCGTCCGCAACTGGGTTACATCGATAGGGTTGGAAGCAAGTGCCTATGGCACGCACTCGATGCGTCGCACCAAGGCGACACAGATCTACAAAAAGACCGGTAATCTGCGTGCCGTCCAGCTGCTGTTGGGACACACCAAGATGGACAGCAGAGTTAGGTATCTGGGTGTTGATCTTGAGGATGCTCTTGCGATCGCGGAGGCGATTGAGATCTAGCAAACTGGGCCGTCTTCACGGACGGTCCGAACTGGACATTAGCCATGTGGGCATTTGGGATGCGCTTCTGCTAGGGTCGGCGCCGCCCGCATGACTGGATTCCCCGTGGCGGCCGGGAAGCTTTGGCTGGGAGGCCCAGTGAACAAGACCGAACCAAGTATGTCCAAACCGGGCACCGACACTGCGCTTTCTTCTTCTGATCCTCGTTCGAAGGCCGACATGACACAGCTATCGCATATGGTCTACGATGTCGCCCTCGACAATTCCCGCTGGGCCGAGATGATTGGCCGGATTGAAGCTCTCATGGCAGCGGGGGATGTGGCACGTGTTGAGAGTGCGGAGCAGCTGGAGGATCTGCGGCAGCATGTCGAGCGCGCCATGCAGATATCGGATCGTCTAAGTGCCGCGCGGGATGAAAGTGATCTTGGGCGCAAGCTTCTGGCCAGCCTGTCGTTGTCTTTTCAGCTTTTTGATAGCGATGGCCACGAACTGCCGCCGGAGCCGATTTTTACCGATGCCACAGCGGGGAGTTTTACAGACGGGGACGATAGCGCAGGGCTGGCGCGAGATGTTCTTCCGCAAACGCTCCGCAGCCAATACGCGGCGACGCAGAACCCAATGCGTCTTGCCGGGGAAGGAGATGTTTCGGCAGAGGAAATCCTGCTGGGGCCTGATCTGGTTCGAAAGCTCGGGTTGCCTGCACGGGTAGTCTGGGCACGTCTGCGTCTGACACGGGACCCCCAGCGTATTGCAGCCAACCTTGGTGCGACTTACGGGCTTACGGCGGGGCGGCGAAAGTTCCTTGGGGCCTTTCTTGAACATGCAGACCTTCGCAAGGCCGCAACGGCCGTTGACCTGAGCTATGAGAGTGCGCGCACCTACCTCAAGGATATCTGCCAGACGATCGGCTTGTCAGGACAGGCCGAACTGATCCGCGCCGCCTTGCAGAACCCGCTGTCGGTCATTGACGCGGATTTCTCTCAGACCGAACGATCTGCGGTGCGTTGCCAGATCGAACGCCCCGAGGGGGGCGTGATCGAGTATTTCGCGCTTGGCGCTGCGGGTGCCTATCCGATCATTCATTACGATGCACTGTCTGGGGTAGGTTTGGATGTGCTGCGTTTCCCGGAGGTGTTCGAGGCGGTGCTGAACCGCCTTGGTGCGCGGCTGATCGTTCCCTGTCGGCCGGGAACGTTCCGGTCGACCTTCATACGGCGCAAATCGGCGGCCGGGGATGCAGAGGATGTGCGTCTGTTGTGCGCGGCCCTCGGGATCGACCGGTTCGCGCTGATTAGCAATTCCTTTGGCGCGGTCAGTGCGCTCAATGTTGCTGCCGCGTTGCAGGACCGCTGTGACCGGGTTGTGCTGGCAGCGGTTCATAATCCCGACCGGGAGGCCGAGCGAAGCGCCGCCGGGAATTATCTCCACAAGATTTCCGCAGTGATTGGGCGCCGCTCTCCGCTGGTCTTGCGCTGGTTGATCCCATTCCTGTGCAAGTCGGTGATTCAGGACCCCGGAAAGTTCGCAGAAAAGGCCATCGCCGAGGCGACGTGCGATCATGAAAAAGCGATCCTGCGGGCGCCGAGCTTGCTGAAGAGCGTGCAAATGATGCTCGAAGAGCGCACGGCGTCGGGCTTTGACGGCGTCATCCAGGAACATCGTCACATCGGGCGCAACCTTGGTTTCGATCTGTCGGAGTTGCAGGTGCCGTTGCATCTGTTTCAGGGGGACTGTGATCGGATGAACCCGGTGGAAGGTGCGGTCGCCCTTGCGGAGAAAGCGCCGCACGCGACGCTGCATATCATCAAGGGGATGGGCCATTCGATGATCAAGGCCGAGTGGGATTGGCTGTTGGCTGCCGCTGCCGGTGCAGACTACGAGATCCCGGCAGCAGACCGCCGCGGACCACTGGCAGAGGCTCTGGCCCGTTAAATTGCAGCGGGGTCCCCAAATGGGAATTGTTTGAAATTCAAGGCAAAATTAAAAACCTGCGAGTTTTGAAATTTTGCCTGAGTGAATTGATGACATATGCTTTCTATCTGAGAAACTGCGCATCGCATGTGGCGATGATCGCAATGTTGTGCGCGATGACCGGGGCGCAGGCTTTGGCTGGGCCAAAAGGCGGTGCAGTCACCTCGGGCAGTGCTCGGATTTCTTCAGGTGGCGGCGGGGTCACAACGATCCGTCAGAGAAGCAATCGGGCCGTTATAGACTGGCAGAGTTTTGACGTCGGAACGCAGGAGTCGGTTTCCTACCTTCAGCCGGGTCAGCATGCCGCCATCCTGAACCGGGTGACAGGCGGGGCAGGGGCTTCGCAGATCGACGGCAGTCTCACAGCGAACGGACAGGTGTTTGTGCTGAACCCGGATGGCGTGGTTATCGGTGCGACGGGCCGGATCGCATCGCGCGGAGGTTTCGTGGCCTCCACTCTGGATATCGAGGATTCCATGTTCATGCGCGGGGGCGATCTGCGCCTCAGCGGCGATGGCTCTGGCGCCGTCATCAATTGGGGTGTGATCGAAAGTGAGGCGGGTGATGTGGTTCTGGTCGCGCCGCGGATCGGAAACTTTGGCACCCTGAGAGCCAAGGCCGGAACTGCGGCGCTTGGCGCGGGGACCGCGGCATGGTTGCGGCCTGCGGATGACCAGATTCTGCACATTGATACAGGCCTGCAGATTGGCGGTCGCGGCGTAGACAATCAGGGCGTTATCAAGGCTGCGCAGGCAGAGCTGAAGGCCGCTGGCGGATCGGTTTACGATCTCGCGATCAATCAGAGCGGAACCGTGCGTGCGACAGGCGTTGAGCGCAGGAACGGCCGTATCCTGCTGAGTTCGGGTGGTGGCTCCCTGGAGGTGTCAGGCACCCAGGAGGCCCGCAATCAGGATGGCTCCGGCGGCGAGATCTATGCCGGTGGTGGGTTTCAGGGGAGTGATGCCGCGATCGAGAATGCCGAAACGTTGACGGTGAGAGAGACGGCAGTCTTCGATGTGTCGGCCAGTGCCGGGGAAGCGGACGGTGGCAGGGTTATTCTGTGGTCTGACGGTCTGACCTCGTTTCAGGGCAGTATCAAAGCAATCGGCGGAACCGATAGCGGCGACGGCGGGTTTGCCGAGGTCTCCGGGCGGGAGAGGCTGGATTTTAGACCGTCCTCGGTCACTCTCAGTGCGGAAACGGGCAGCGCGGGTACTTTGCTTCTGGACCCGGACGATCTGTTGATTGTTGACGCGCGTATGCAGGGCGAAGCAGCCGTCGTCGACACGGGCAGCGGCACCGTCACCCCGGAGCCGGGCTCGGGTGTGTGGGATCCTGATTTTGCCGGATCCGAAGTATTGGCGGAAACTGTCGAGGGTCTGCTTGAGACAACCAATGTCGTCCTCCAGGCAAGCGGCAGCATCTTTGGTAGGGCTCCGGTCGAGACGACCGCTGGCAGTACCAACAACCTGACCCTGACAGCTGGACAAGACATTATCCTTGAGGAGATGATCAATCTTCAGCAGGGGGACCTGTCGCTGCTGGCCCAGGGCAGCATTCAAGGTCCTTCGGCCTTCCCTGGTTTCCCGGGGATTGGCGGTAACCCGATCACGGCCAACCGGATTTCCATCGGGGCCTCTGGCGGTGCGGGCCTTGCTTCTGTCGACCTGGGCTCGGTTGCTCTTTCCGCGCAGGCGGTCGACCTCGATTTCGGCACGGCGATTTCCGGTGACGTGAACCTCGGGAATGCAGCCAATACTATCGGCGAAGTCAATCTGCTGAACGCCGGGAGCGGGGGCTTCTCTGGCGCGTTGACGCTGGTGAATGATGGGGATGGGCTGACCGTCAACGGCAGCCTCGCTGGCACCGACCTGACCGGCCTGTCCATCGTGACGGACGGTGACCTCTCCCTTGGGGCGGACTTCGATCTCTCCGCTCCGGCGACCTCGGGGGCGCTGGATCTTGTGCTGGCCTCCACCAACGGCGACATCAAAAGTCAGGCGCCTGCAAGCGCCTTTGCCGGGCTGGATGCCGGTGCGAACCAACGCCTGCTGGCCTATTCCACCAACAAGTCCCAGACGACCCTCGCGACCGATCTGTCTCTGACCGAGGTCACGCAGGAAAGCTATGCGTCCGCGCCGCCCTCGGGGTTGCCTGCGGATGGCACCAGCTGGATCTTTTACCTGTCGGGGCTGGGGCAGCTGACGCTGACGGCAGATGATATCAGCCGCGCCTACGGGAGCGCAAATGGTGCGCTGACCTTTTCGGTCGAGGGTTTGGTCGGCAGCGACACCTTCGACACGGTAACCACCGGGGCGCCCGCGTTGTCCGTCGCCGCAGATACCGAAAGCAATATTGGCAGCTACGAGATTTCGATTGGCCACGGTGATCTGGAGCTGACCTCTGCCACCTATACCGGTTTTTCCTTTGTGCCGGGTAAGCTGTCGGTGACACCGGCGGAGCTGATTGCCTCTCCGGTCACAACCACAGTGACATATGGGGATAATTTCCGCATTCCTGTGACCTTCACGGGTTTTCTTAATGGGGATACGGCGCGCAGTCTTGGTTTGCAGAATGCTGAAGCAGCGGTGCCGGGTGCGGGCGGCACGCCGGACGTTGGCCGATACGATGCGGTCTTTTCTGCAGGAACTTTCGGAAATTACCGGTTCGTTGATAATGGCGCCACTGATGAGCTGGTTGTGACGCCGCGCCCGTTGACCATCCGCCTGCGCGACAGAAATCGCATTTATGGGGAAACCAACAGATTTCTCGATCCGACTTTCGAGGGGCTTGTACGGTCGTCCCATGAAGAGGATTTCACCGTCAGCCAAAGCACTGCCGCGACGGTGGCCAGCGATGTCGGCACCTACGCGATTTCTGGCGCGGCTTCGGCGGCGGGAAGCAGTGCGTCGAACTACGATGTGAGCATTGTGCCGGGGCGCCTGAATATCACGCCTGCGCCGCTCAGCCTGGCGGTCGACGCGACCAGCCGGGAATACGGCGAGGATAATCCCGTCTTTTCTGCAACGCCCACCGCCGGGACCTATTGGCGCAATGGAGATGACGCGTCCGACGTCAATTTGAGCTTTGCAACGGATGCCGACCGCACATCGGATGTTGGCACCTATGGTGTGCGGGTCAGTGGTTCGGCCCGGAATTACACCATCGAACCGCGCCTCAGTGGCAGCGCGCTGACCATCACGCCCGCTCCGCTGACCATCACGGCTGAGAACCTGTCAAAGGAATATGGCGACCTCCTGGATGGCGCGGGGCTAAGCTTTGACGCCGTAGGGCTGAAACTGGAGGACCAACTGGCAGACCTTGGTTCGTTGCAAACAACTTCTGATGGGTTTGCCGCCGAAGCCGATGTGGTGACAGATGGCTACGCGGTCAACATCACGGGCCTGTCCAATCCCAATTACAGACTAACCTCGGCAAATACGCCCACTCTGACTGTCACCCCGGCTGAGCTGAACCTGAGCGTTGGCGATGCGTTCCGCGCCTATGGCGACAGCGCGTTCGAGGTTTCCGGGACCACCGCCACGGGCTTGCGGTCCTGGGACAGTATTCACGATCTGGGGTTGAGCTACGCCTCTGCAATCACTGACAGCAGTCTTGATGCCGGGCAAAGCCGCCCGATCACTGCGCAGCTTGGGGCGGATGTGGTCAACTACACGTTGGCCGATGTGATACCAGGTACCGCCACCGTCACACGCCGGAAGGTTCGCGGCTATATCTCGCGCTTTCAAAGGTTCTTCGGCAACACCAGTACGCCGAACATGACGGTCTCTGGACTGGTGAATGGGGATACGCTGGCGGATATTGACGGCTTCAGCTTCGACGGCTTGCATGACGATGCCCTGACGGATGTGGGCACCTATACCGTCACCGGTTTGATTGAGGATAACAACTATGAACTGGCCAGCCCTGCGCGGGGCACTCTGACGATCATTCCGCGCCGTATCACTGTAATCGTACCGGAGCAGAACCGGACCTATGGCGACGCAGACCCGGTGCAGGTTGAGATCGGCAACATGGCGCCGGGGCATACGCTGGAGGACGTCCTGAATGGCGGCGGGTTCTTCAGTGCAGGTGCGGATCCCCATGCCAATGTCGGCACCTATGAGGTCACGGGTCGTTTCCATAACGACAACTACGAGGTCCTGAGTCAGGTTATCGGCGATGTGAACGTGCGACCCGCGCCCCTGACCATCGATATGAGCGATGTGACCGTGGCCTACGCCGAGAGGCCGAATGCCACATACACGGTAGAGGGGCTGCAGAACGGCGAAACTCTGCAAAACCTCTTTGTCCAATATGGTTCGCAATATCTGCTCAGCGAGTTTTCCCTGCCGGACGGGCGCAAGGAAGATGTGGTGGCATTCAGCTATCAACCCGCAGTCCTTGCCAATGGTGAAAAGCCGATGGACAATTATTTCATCCGCGTCGACCGCGGCGCGATGGAGGTCACCAAGCGGCAGATCTACATCGCCGCCCATGACATTCTGCGAGAGCTGGCCGCGGACTACCAGCGCGAAGAGCTCTACCCTGGTCTCGTCTACGAGGGCGGCACGCTGGTCGGCGGGCGGCTGGTGAACGGCAACGGCCTGGGCCTGGCCTATATCGGAGACGAGACGCTCAGCGTGATCCCCGGCAACAACGTTGCGGATGTGCTTCAGGTGGTGGTGACCCTGGACGGGCGGACCGAGGACCCGGATGCGGATCGCAAGTACGACATCACCTACGTCGGAGAGCTGGGCGACGTGATTACCAAGAACAATCAGATCATCGAGCTCATCGAAATCGACACCGAGGTGGAATCGACCACGACCAGCGTCGTGATGGACGACTTCATCGTCACCAACGACCAGGGACAGATCGTCGACCCCGAGGCCTGCGAGTCCCTCGGCAAGGTCATGGTGGACGGGGTCTGCGACCTCAGCCTCGTCGAATACACGCTGACCAAGGCACCCGACGTGGTTTCGCCCCTGACGGCGGGCCTGATGGACGATCTGACGACCGAGCCCTCGGATACCCTGGTTGAGGTCTTTTCGAACTACCTGATCGGCGGCATCCAGACAGGCGCCCTGAGCACCGACATGATCTACCTGATCGACGACCTGCGCAACGGCAGGATCAGCGGCGACGCCTTTATGGCGCGGGCGCTGGCCGAACCCGGGGCAGGCAGCGTGCTGATGGAGGCGATGGACGGCTACATTCAGGCGCTGGTCAATGCCGATCCCGGCAGCCTGACCGAGGCCGAAACCCTGTTGCGCGGGCGCTACGAATACCGGGCGCGTCGCATGGCCAACCAGATGTACTGGGACCTGGTCGCGGCCAAGGAACAGGATGACGCCCGGCGCGCCTCGGAGAACGCTACCCTGGGCGGGCTGGTCGCCAAGGCTCCGGCTGGCTACGTGCTGGACGGCGTGCTGGGCAATTACACCCGCGATCTGGGCGACCAGATGCTGGCGATCAGCGGCGGGGCAAGTGCCGCAGGCTTCGCCGGCGGCGCGGCTGCCGTGCCGATCGCCTATGTCGCCCATACGGCGGCACAGGCAGCGCCCCTGGGGGCGATCATCACGAGCAATGCTTCGAGCAAAGCGGCTGTCGTTGCGGCCAACCTCGCCCTCAACAAGATGTCGGCGGTGTTCGGCAGCACCGTCACTGCTTCGACAGCGGGCGTGGCCGGTGGGATCTTCCTGACCGCGGCCATCATCGGCGTGCAAAGCGGCATCGCCCAATCCGAAGCGGCCAACCGCGAGGCGGAACTGGCCTTCTTCATGGAGCGCCTTCACCCCGACAACTTCTCTCCGGGCAACGTGCCGCCCGCGATGCATGCCCTGATCATGAGCGAACTGGCCACCGGCGCCACGCTGGGCGGGAACTGAGACCAATGAAAATGACCAAGACCCCGGGCCTTTTGGCCCTCCTTTACGGTGCGCTGCTAGCCCTTGTGCCCGCGCCGCCCGTCACGGCGCAGCAAGGCCCCGCACCGCAGCTTGGGGCCCTATCGGGTGAAGAGGCCCTGTTGCCCCGACTCAACGGCCTGGCCCTGGTGGCCCGTGCGCCGGGCACCACCGCCAGCCGCCAGACCGGGGTGCAGATTTCTCTGCGGCTCGAGGTGCCCGACGAGGCTGCCCTGGCCGCGCGCCTGCAAGACGCCATCGGCCGCCCGGCCTCACTGGAAAGCCTCCACCGGCTGGTGGCCTATGTGCGGCTGCACTTCCGGGAGGCGGGCTATCCCTTCACATTGGTGACCCTGCCGCAACAGGACATCACCCATGGCTCCGTGGCGATTCTGGTACAACCCTCGCTTCTGGCGCAGGCCCCGACCGTCGATGGTGCGGAATATTTCGAGGCCGAAAGCTACCGCCGCGCGATCCGCGTGCAGCCCGGCCAGACCATAAACGCCGAGACGCTGGAAGCTGATGTCGCCCTGCTGAACGCCAACCCCTATCGTGATGTGCGGCTCGTCTCGTCGCCGGGCCAGGAGCCCGCCACCACGGCGCTCACCTTGGTGACGCAAGAGCAGCGACCCTATGACTTCACGCTTGGGTTCAGCACGGACGTTTTTGACGGTGAAGCGAGTACGAACCTGAATGGCAGCGCGATTTTCGGGAATGTACTGGGGAGAGGAGATGTGCTGCGGTACGACCTGGGTGCGGATCCGGACAACTCCACCTCCATCGCTCATACGCTGACATTCAGCCATTTCCTGCGGGGCGGGCGAAGGCTCCAGGCATCGGCCTATTACACCAAGCCAAAAAACGAGTTTTCGGGGGTTCTCCGTCAGGTCCAGTCGACTGGGCGCTTTGGCCTGACCTATCACGCGCCAGGCCTTGGCACGAATGCCGGAGAGCAGCAGGACTGGTATGTCGGCGTTGAGGTCTCCAGCGAGGAGTACGAGCTGCAATTCGCGGGCATTCCAGTTTCGCGAACGGATGTGGACCTGGCCTATCTAAAGGCCGGTTGGAGCCGCGCGCGGAGGCTCGAGCGGGGGCAGCGCAGCTACGGGCTGGATCTGCTGCTCAGCCCTGGTGACTTTAGTGGCGGAAATTCCGACGCGCGGTTCAATGCCGCAAGGTCAGGGGCCACAGCTGACTATGCCATCCTGCGGCCGCGGTTCTCGCAGTCAATGGCGCTTCCGGTGGGTGGGACATGGTCGATTGCGGCGCGTGGACAGATAGCGACAGGCAAGCTGTTGCAATCACAGCAATTTAACGCTGTGTCAGGCAACGCCGTTCGGTTTGGCGATGTTTCTGTCTACGGCGATCATGGTCTCGCGCTGCAAAACACTCTGACTGTTTCTGACTGGACTTTCGGCAACTGGCGCTTCACACCGCAGCTGATGGGGGATGTCGCCGCAGTCCGCTGGACCGGAAACAGCACCGGCGCATTGCGGAATACGCGACTGGCGGTTGGCCTTGGCGCAGGGATCAACGCCGATATTTCGGGGCGTGCAACTCTGTCGCTGAATGCAGGGAGATTGTGGTGGCAAACCACCAATGAAACGCGCAGCGAGTTTTGCCTATCGTTTAGTTTGAGTGTCGGGCTTTGAGCGCGGGAAAGCGCCGGTGGTCGGCCCCACCTGAGTGGTCCAGCTTAACCGTTAGTGCATGATCAGTCTTGGGTCCATCGGTACGATGGTTTCCTGGGCTGGAGGGCGGTAGCCCAAAGCACTGTGTGGTTGTTTCGTGTTGTAGTGTTTCCTCCACTGTTGATCAGCGGTCTCCGCTTCCCGGAGGCTGTAGAAGACTTCCCCGTTCAGCAGTTCATCCATTGCCCGGCAGGCGCATGCAACGCATGCTGCCGAGAGGGGCGGAACCGGGCGTTGAAGCTTTCGCAGTAGCCATTCTCCCAGGGTGACCCGGGCGCGATGTAGGCGGTCTTGGCGCCGACGGCCCTGATCCAATCTTGAACGGCCTGAGCCACGAACTCCGGGCCGTTGTCAGACCGGATGTAATCCGGCACACCCCGCATGATGAACAGGTCGCTCAAGGCATTAATCACGTCACCCGAGTTCAGCTTGCGCTTCACCTTGATCGCCAAGCATTCCCGGCTGTGCTCGTCCAAGATGTTGAGCGTCCGGAAGACCTTTCCGTCCTCCGTCCGGCAGTGGACAAAGTCATAGCTCCAGACGTGGTTGCGATACTCAGGGCGCAGCCGGACACAGGATCCGTCATTCAGCCAGAGCCGTCCCTTCTTCGGTTGCTTCATTGGCACTTTCAGCCCCTCTCGTCGCCATAGGCGCTCGACCCGCTTGTCGTTCACCTCCCAGCCCGCATCTCTCAGCAAAGCCGCGATCCGACGATAGCCGTAGCGGCCATACTGCCGCGCCGGTTCGATCATGTCCGCGACCAGACGCTCCTCATCGGCACGGCCATGCGGCACCTTCCTCTGCGTGGATCGGTGCTGACCCAAGACACGGCAGGCGCGTCTCTCGGACAGATGGAACCGGGTGCGAACGTGATCGATGCAGGCACGGCGGCGAGCGGGGCTCAAAAGTTTCCCTTTGCCGCCTCCGCCAGGATCAGCTTGTCCAAAGTCAGATCCGAGACGGCTTTTCTCAACCGTTCGTTCTCTTTCTGGAGGCGCTTCAGTTCCCTGAGTTGGTCGGTTCCCATACCGCCGTATTGCTTGCGCCAGCGATAATAGGTTTGCTCAGTTATGCGAACTTCGCGGATCGCATCCACGAGTGTCGCGCCCTGTCCGACAAGTACCTCAACCTGCCGCAGCTTCGTGACAATCTCTTCTGGTTTGTGTCGTTTCGTAGCCATTCTGGCCCTCCGTTTTCCTAAACATAACGGCGGACCACTTCAGTGGGGGAAGACCAGGTATGGAGTTGATACTTGCAGTCTGTGACCCTGACGCCGTACAGGGCGGAGAAGAGGACTACGTTTCTCGCTATGTCTCAACGGTAGTGAAACGCGCCCTGACGAGCACGGATACTGAATACATCGCTGTCTTTTTATCTGTTGGCACGGTCGACAAGAGATGCGTTGAAAGCATACTGGGCTGACCGGTTGGGGCTCCAAGCGGACCAGCGGAAATGCGGCGTGTGATTTTGCGCGAAACACTCTGTCACCCGCCCTTGTCAGTCACACCGGGGCCCGCTCCCAGCCCAAAGTGAGCGATGCGAAGCGAGGTTGGCTCTCGTTGCCGCACATGCACAAATCGCGCCTCGACTTCCCAGAACCGGACATTCAAGCTGTCAAACGCGGCTTTTTGCCCTCAATGTCGGCAGTGGAGCCCAGTCTACCTCTTTTTCATCTGGCGAGGCGAGGAACCTAGCAGATGGTTGTCAGAAGTGGTTCATGAATGACGCAGTCCGATACGGGATCATCAGACCACCCCTTCGGCGTCTCGGTTGGCAAGACGGAACTGGCGCGGCGTGACATTTGCCGTGCGCAGGAAATCACGCTGGAAATGGGCCTGGTCGGCGTAGCCACAGCAATAGCCGATCTCGGCAAGGCTGGTATCGGTTTCCACGAGGTATATGGTAGCCGCCTTCATCCGCGCGCGCCGAAGCACGCTCGAATAGCTTTGGGATTCACCGGCGAGGCGCCGCTGCATAGATCGTTCGGACAGGGCAAGCAGCCTGGCTGCATCGGAGCTTTTCCAGGAACGGCCGAGATCGGTTTCGAACAATGCGGCAAGACGATCAGATAGGCGCGCGTCGCCCGCGCCGGGCAAGGTCGGCGGTCCCTGGTCGCTGGGGCCGTTCAACGCAGTCCAGGTGATGTGGCAGCGCGCTGTCTCCGTTTCCGGTGCGAATGTGGCATCGCGCAGGTCGTGCGGCGCGAAGGATTTCCCGCCAATTTCCAACCGGCACTCCTGCGCTCCGATGGCCATGACCAGGCCGAGAAGAAGCCCGGCGATCAGGCAGTTTTCTCCTGCCGTCGCAGGGCAGTCCCGGCTGGTACGCACACACAGAAAAGCGCTGGAATGCGTTTCGATCCAGGTATTGTGAGAGGAGTGGTAGTAGCGTTCAAGGCGCATGAACTTTTCGGCCAGCACTCGTGGAGTTGCCGAGCGCCTCATGACGGTAAGGGCCGGGGTTTCCGCCGCAGTATCAAGGTATTGTCCGACGCTAAGCAATAATCCCGGACCGTGGCGCTCCATAACGCGCTGCACGAGCGATTGCTTTTGCCCGGCATCAGCCAAGGCACCTCTCATCGGGTCGGCAATGGTAGCTCCTTCAAGAAGCTCGGGGGCCTGATCAGCGATGGCTTGAGCCAGAAGAGCGACCAGCCCGGAATAGGTAAACTGTTCCATTTCGACCTAGTCCTTTGTCAGAGTATCCAACGCCATTCTATCATCGTTGCACCGGAGATTATTGAACAATCCCGCCAAGGCTTGCGGATGTGTGTTTTCGCGCGTGATGGCGCAATACTTCAATAAATCCAGACACCCGATAGCGAGAGTCTTGTCCATTCACATCGAAAGGGCACACGATGCAGTATATTCGGAAATCCATTGTCGTAACCGGCGCCAGCCGTGGAATCGGAGCCGCGCTGGTGAATGCCTATGCCGCGCAGGGCGACGAGGTGATTGCCGTCGCTCGGTCGCTTCCCAAGGCAAGTAGGAGTAATATCCAGCCGCTCGCCGCCGACCTTGCCACCGACGCGGGGATTGCTCGCCTAGTCAGGGCGATCGAGGAATGGGGGCAGGGCGTTGACACCCTGATCAACAATGCGGGTATCCAGAACGAGATCGCGCTGACAGGTGTCATTGAGCCGACAACCATCGACGCCGAGATTGCCCTGAACCTTGCAAGTCCGATCAAGCTGAGTCTGGCGCTCATGCCCTTCCTGCGGGGGCCGGGCAGCACGGTGGTCAACGTCACCTCGCTGGTGGCATTGCACCCCAAGCCCTCGGCCCCGGTCTATTCTGCGACGAAAGCGGGGCTGTCCTCATTCACCCGCGCCCTGCGACATCAGATGAGCGGCAAAGGCATCGCGGTGGTCGAAGTGGTCCCTCCAGTCGTCGCCACCGACATGACCACGGGCCGAGGCCACGGCAAGCTCTCTCCCGAGGACATGGCTGCCGCCATCATCGCCGGTGTTGCGCAGGGCGCGACGCTGGTAGCGCCGGGCAAGTCGAGGCTCGTGATGCGGCTCAATCGCTTTCTGCCCGGTCTGGTTGCGAGGCTCCTCGCCAAGGAGTGAGTACCGGCCCTGCCATCCTCTTCGGCATTTGGCGGAATTTTTCAATAATCCGGACCGCCCGGCAGGCAAACAGACCATATCGAATCCAACCAAGGGAAATATTATTGACATGTTTAAATCCATCATTGCATCGCTCTCAATTGCCAGTGCCGCCCTCCCACTGCAGGCCGGCACGACCAAGAGCCTTACCCGCCTTGAAATCAACACCTGGATCGACATTCCGGCACCCGCCGATGTGATCTGGGACATCTTGGCCGACACCGACGCCTATCCTGAGTGGAACCCATATCACGTTCGCGTCGAGGGCGAGATGAAGATCGGCGAGAAACTTGCCGTTCACGTCGAGAAGCCCAACGGAACCGCAGTGACTGTGAACCCGCACCTGATGGAATACGATCGAGGCAAGAGTCTGGTGTGGGGTGGCGGCCCGGCCGGTATCTTTCGCGGCGTTCATCGTTTTGATCTGGAAAGCCTGTCCCCCACCTGCGCGCGACTGCACCATACCGAGGTGTTTTCCGGCCTGTTCATCTCCTTCGCCGAGTTGGATGCGATCGAGCCGGGTTATGTGCTGATGAACGAGGCCCTCAAGGAGCGCGTCGCGGCGCTGCGCGAGAACGGGAATGGCTGCTGAACACGGCGAGGCCTCAATGCGCAGAAAACGGCTTGAAACCTGAGACAACCCGCGATTGGCCGCACATATCAAAGTCCGGTCTGTCCGCACACCGGGCCTTGAGTCGTGTCGGCAACGCTGCACATGGGGGCGAATGTCCGCTAAGAGCCCAAATACGACCTTCCAGAAGGGCGCAGCGCAGGCTCTGCTGCAGGCGCGAGAGGTTTCCGAAGAGCGGACCTTCGGCTCCGCTCAGCTGACCAGGGCGATGCTGCAATTAGTGCAGAAGTCAGCGAAGCGCAGATAGTGACCTTTGCAAAGTCGCGGGATTTGGCAGCTGGGCGGCGGTCACATGCTGCACGAGCAATGGAAAGAGCAGACCTTCGCCGCAAGTGCAGTCTGCAAATATCATTTGACGGAAGGCAAGCGGGACTTTCCAGACCTTGCAGAGAGACATCGCAATATTTTGCGAATGACCCAAACTGGCCGTTACTCAACGGCGCCATGGATGGCTGCATAGCTGTTAACTTCGTCACCAGTCGGTTTACTGATCCCTGAAGTAAGCCCAGGCATCGACTTCGGTTCCGTCCGCGAGAATGCAGACGCCGGTTTCTGAACCGTCATCGGCGCGGCGGATCTCATAAGTGCCGCCTTTGTCGACACAGTAGACCGCGGCGGGGTTGGAAAGGCCGGTTGCTCCCGGTTGCTCGCCATTAGCCTCATCCTGCGAACAGCCGGTCATCGTTGCGCCGGCTGCGATGAACAAGACAGCCAGTACTTTGCGTTCAACATTCATATGCGCTCCCTCGCAGATTTGGATCAATGCACGCCATGGGCGACCGTCAGCGCATGATGGAGGGCGGCCTCCGTGAATTCCTGTTTGACTTGCGGTCCTCCCGGCAGTTCGAGCGAGGCCTTCCGCTCTGGCTCTCCTGCGGGAAGCATGCGCCCTTCCATGACCGTGCCCCAGACGCCGATATTGCGGATTTCCATTGCATCGACCGAAAGAGGATTCGCATCGAGGATCGTCAGGTTCGCAAGCTTGCCGGGAGAAATGGTCCCGATCTCGTCTTCCAGCTTCAGCGAATAGGCAGCCTCGATGGTGATGCCGCGCAGCGCCTCCTCGACCGTCACCCGCTGATCGGAGCCAGCGACGCGGCCCGAGGTGGTGAGACGGTTCACGGCGCACCACATCAGGAATAACGGATCCGCCGGCGCCATCGGCATGTCGGAATGAAGCGACCACCGGACACCCGCGCGCGAGAGGTCGCCGAGACGCACCATCTCGTTCGCGCGTTCGGGGCCGAGCCCGACCTCGCCATACTGATCGGACAACGCCGTGACATAGTAGGGATTGCCGCTGACGATCGCTCCGAGCTTTCTGATGCGGGACACCTGGTCGGCGCCGCTCACCGCGAAATGGGCGATCACCGTGCGGTGGTCATAGCGCGGGTTGCGCCGCAGGTTGGCCTCGAGCGTGTCGAGGACGCGGTTGAGGCCCTCGTCGCCGTTCACGTGAATGTGGATCTGGTACCCCGCATCCCAGTAAATGCGGAAGGCGCGCTCGAAGACGTCCCTGTCCATCATCCACTCGCCGCTGTGACCGTCCAGGTAGGGCTCGCGCACCTGCATGCGTTGGGAATAGATCGCCCCATCCGCGAACAGCTTCGCTTGCTTCGATGTCGTGCTCGTCATGCCGCCGTACCAGGAGGCGAGCTTTTCGGTCTCGGCGATGACCTGTGCGTCATCGTCGTACATCCCGACGAGGCTCTTGCCGTCGGGCATGAAGGACCAGCGGAATGGCATGTCGGGGCTAGAGAAGACAGCATTCACACCGTCCTGCACCGGCCTGGAAAGGATGCCGCCCGGTTCGTTGCCGATCGTGATGCCCTTCGAATGCATGTAGTCCCTTACGATTTCCAGCCCCGCCTGAAGCCGTTCGGGACTGGCAGCCATGGTGGCGATGTACGGCAGAACGGCGAACATCCCCTGTTCCCAGAAATGGCCGTCCTCGAAGCTGCTCTGCTCCCCGGCCGAGGCGGAAAAGGCGTCGTATGCCTCCTGCGTGAGACCGCCGCGTTCCAACGTGGCGGTGTTGAGGAAGAACTCGTGGCAGGAACGCCCCCAGACGAGGATCGGCCGGGTCGTGCTGATAGCATCGAGTTCGGCCCGCGTCAGAGGTCCGTAAAAGGAAGGATGGTAGCCCCAGGTCAGTACAGGTTCGTCGGGATCGGACCGCGCAGCCACGGCGGCTGTCAGCCGGTCGATGAAGTCCTGCTTGTCCTTCACGGCAGGGACCGTCCCCGTCGGCAGGACCCAGTCCTCGATCGACAGGATCTCGGACGACATGCTGAGCGCGGCCAGAACCGGGTGATCGTGCTGGGACACGAAGCCCGGAACAATCACGTGATCGGCGAAGGTCGTGTCGACCTCGTAGGACTGATCGCCGAGGATCGCGACTGTATCCTCAAGGCTGCCAACCCAGAGGATGCGCCCGTCCACGACCGCGACCGCTTCCGCGGCGGGCCGTGCCGGGTCGAGCGTTACGATTTCTCGAGCAGTATAGATGGTAGGCTTTGGCGAAGCCACGAAGAGGCTTCCGACGTCCTGAAGCGACCCCGTCTGCGCCATGACCCGCCCCACGGGCGTTAGTGCCGTTGCTCCAGCAATACTGGCACGGACAAAGGTTCTGCGGTCTAAAATGGGCATTTTGAAAAATCTCCTCACCGACGAACGCGCGCGCCTTGAGCGTACTCGAGATCCGGCGGAGCCAACAAACTTTCTAGTCGCAGTGGCAACTTTTTGCTTAGCATTGATCGAAGGTCCGGTTCGCGCCAGACGATTCAAAGGCGGCGCACTAGTAGGGCAAGGTCGAAATGGGCTCGAAGCGGACCTGCGCCGCCGCAGAGGAGGGCTCGACGCTCCAGACACGGTACATCGACCCCCTGCGGGTCAAACCAGCCGTTCGATCCTCTCGCAACCGCAGAGAATATCCACTTGCCACCCGGAAATGCATGGGCTGACACTGCTTGAGTGGTCACGAGGCACGGGGCCGCTTTGGGCTGAGAAAGTCTAGCATATCCAGTTTCATATTGGCGCTGAACGCCAATATGGGAGCCATCGGGTGTGGTAGCTAGATCCCGTTGTCGGGGGCAGATGCCACGCTTACGCTCAAAGCACCAAGCCTTGGCTACGCAGGCGCGCGATTTCGGTGGCGATCACGTCAGAAAACGCCTGGCCCACCGCGCTGAGCGGGCGGTCGCGGGGGGTGAATTGGGCGATGTCCCAAGCGATGGAGGGCAGGAGCGGGCGGTCAACCACCTGGGCCGGATCCAACAGGCGGCAGGCCACGGGATCAACGATGGCGAGTCCTAATCCCATTTCCACGAGTTTGACCACACCGCGCAGGTTGCGCATCTCGGCGGTGATGTTCCGCTGCACGTCGATGGTCTGCATGAGGTAATCGACCCGGGTGCGCAGTGGGCTGCCCGGGGCCAGATCGACAAAGCTCTCGCGCCGCAGGCGGGGCAGGGGGATTTCACCCGGCTGGTTCAAAGGGTGATCCACCGGCAGGATGCAACGCGCTTCGCAGCGGGCCAAGGTGCGGGCCGTGGCGCCAAAAGATTCGGCCTCCAGGGTGATCCCCAGCGCCAGATCGCAACTGCGTTCCGCGATCATGCGCATCATTTCCTCCATTCCGACATCGACCAGGCGGATGCTGACGCCAGGGTGACTGCGGCGGAATACGGCGATGGCATCCAGCAGAAACGTATCGCAGAATACTGGTTGGGCGGCGATCACCAGATGGCCGAGTTGCTTATTCGCGATAGCGGCTGCTTCCTCTTCAATGTCGCGCATGGCGGCGAGGGCACGCTGCACCGTCATGTGATATTGAAAGGCCTCGGGTGTTGGGGCCAAGCGGTTACGTTTCCTGAGAAAAAGAGGAAATCCCACGTGCTCTTCAAGAGCGCTAAGCAGGCGGCTGACGGCTGGCTGACCCAGCCCCAAGAAGTCACCAGCAGTCTGCACGCTGCCGAGACGCATGAAAGCATCAAAAGCCTCGAGTTCTCGCACTTTGATCATCTTGTTGCTCCCCTCAGTATGCAGTTTTTGCATGCTGGAGGTGATCCTTGTCAATATTTGAATACTGTGGAACAGGATCCCCATCGTAAACTCCGGTCGGGCTCCCGGCCGCTTTGTGGGAGGATACCATGAAAAAATTCATCTCAGGCTTTGCTCTGGCCGTCTCGATGGTCGCTGGCGCTGCCATGGCAGCTGACTATCCTGAAAAGGCCGTAACCCTGGTGGTTCCCTATGGCCCCGGCGGTGCCTCCGATCTGGCAGGCCGTGCCCTTTCCGAAAGTGCAAAGCCCTACCTGGGACAGCCTGTGACCGTGGTGAACAAGCCTGGCGCCGGCGGCATGAACGGCGCGCGTTTCGTTTCCGAAGCGGATGCGGACGGCTATACGATGCTGCTGGCCCGCGTTGGCATGGCGCTGACCCCGGCTGTGAACCCGCAGGCTTCGGTCGACTGGGACGCGTACACCTTTGTGGGTAGCCTGGAAGCTACGCCGATGATCCTCGCGGTGAAGGGCGATGCCGCCTATGACAGCGTGGAAGATCTGGTTGCCGCGGTAAAAGAGTCCGAAGGCCGCATGGCCTATGCGGCCTCCGGCGCAACGGCAATCGACGGTTTCACCGTGCAATCGCTGCTGTCGGATGCCGGTCTGGACCCGCTGACTGCTGCGACCCTGGTGCCCTACAAGGGTGGCGGAGCTCTGGCGACCGCGCTGCTGGGCGGTCATGTGGACTTTCTGGCGATCTCGGCGGGTTCGCTGATGCCCCATATCGAGAGCGGAAGCATGAAGCCGCTGATGGTCTTTGCTCCCAAGCGTATGGACAAGCTGCCCGAGGTCCCGACAGCGGCTGAGCTGGGATACGAGCAGGCTGGTCAAGTCACCGGCTGGAGTGCGCTCTATGCACCCAAGGACCTGCCGGAAGACGTGATTGCCAAATGGCAGGACGTGCTGGGCCAAGTGGCTACAGATGAGACTTGGCTGACCCTGGCCGAACGCCGCGGGTCAATCTCGACCGTGGGCGCCGTGGACATGCCCGCCTATGCCAAGGCGCAGTACGAACTGTTCAACGGCCTGGCGAAAAAGTTCGGCTACCTGCCCGCCGAATAAGCCTCCAGCGCTTTCACTCACAAGACCGGAGCGGCCCCGTCCCCATTCGGGCGGGCGGGGCTGTTCCTCCTACAGCGAAAGATCGAGCGATGACCAAACCTCTCTTTCGCGGCCTTTTGATCGCAGCCTTTTTTGCCCTTGTGGCCGCCGTGCTGATCCCGGTCTATGTGCCGCGCCCCGCATTCATTCCCGGATTTGCCCCTCCGCCCGATATGTGGCCGCGTACGGTGGCACTTATCGGAACCGGTCTGGGCCTGCTGGCCATTGTACAGGCAGTTCTGGGACGCGGCCTGCCAAACGAGGAGTTGATCGAGACCGATGGTGCTCCTGTTGCCACCATGGTGCTTCGGGCGCTGGGCGCCGCTGCTGCCTTTGCGGGCTTTGTCCTGGTGGTGCCGCTGGCCGGATTTCCCATTGCGGCAATGGCTCTGACGGGACTGTGCATCCTGCTGACCGGTGAGCGCGGTCACGTCCTGTGGGCGCTGGCGATTTCCATCCTCGGACCGCTCCTCCTTCTGACATTTTTCCAGCAGGCGCTGGGCACGCAGTTTCCCAAAGGGATGCTGACGACGGCGATCGGGATCTGAAGGGACTGACACCATGATGAATGACATTCTGATCGCGCTGCAGGCGGTCGCCACGTTTGAAAACCTCCTGATCATGGTCGCAGGTATCTGGGGCGGTGTGATCATCGGCGCCATACCGGGCATGACTGGTACCATGGCGGTTACGCTGGCGTTGCCGTTTACCTTCTACATGGCGCCGGTCCCCTCGATCCTGCTGCTGGTGGCACTTTACAAGGGGTCGACTTATGGCGGCTCGGTTTCGGCTATCCTGATCAAGACGCCGGGCACCGCCTCGGCCGCCTGCACAGCGCTGGATGGATATCCGCTGGCGCAGCAGGGGAAGGCGGGCAAGGCGCTGAACATGGCGCTCTACTCGTCGGTTACCGGCGATTTCATTTCGAACCTGTCGCTGATTTTCCTCGCCGCGCCGCTGGCGATGCTTGCGCTGCACGTGGGCCCCCCGGAATACTTCATGCTGATGCTATTTGCCCTCACCACGGTTGCCGGGGTGTCGGGAAATTCGCTGCTGTTGGGATTGGTTTCAGCCGCCATGGGCCTGCTTCTGGCCACTGCGGGAGAGGATATGTACGGTTCCTTCCGCTTTGCCTTTACCGATGACATGCAGGCGGGACTGTCGGTGGCGCCTGTTCTGATCGGTCTGTTTGCCCTGCCCGAGCTGATCAAGATGATCGTCATGCGGGCGGCCCCCGATCAGGAGACCGCTAAGCTGGGTGATCAGAAGGTCAGTCGCGCGGAATTCCTCAGCTCGCTGAAGTCGATCCTGCGCGGCAGTTCCATTGGCGTGATTATGGGGGCGATCCCGGGCATCGGCCCTTCGGCTGCGGCGTTCTTCTCTTATGGTGAAGCGCAGCGGAGTTCGAAAAACGGCAAGAACTTCGGCAAGGGAGAGCTGGAAGGCATTGCAGCCTCCGAAAGCGCCAACAACGGTGCCTGCGGGGCGACCATGATCCCGCTCCTGGCGCTGGGCGTGCCCGGTGATGTGATTACCGGCGTGATGCTCGGAGCCTTCATGATCCAGGGCCTGACCCCCGGGCCGCTGCTGTTCCAGACCAACATGCACGAGATCTACATGCTGTTCATCGGCATGCTGTTCTCCTCGGTGTTGCTGTTCGGGGCAGGCAAGCTGACGATGCGGATGTTCTCTTATGTTGCACATATTCCGCAGACCCTGCTGACGCCGACGGTGCTTCTTTTGTGCTTGTTCGGGATCTATTCGATCTCGTCCAGCATGTTCGACGTTACGGTACTCCTGGTGATGGGCTGCGTGGGCTTTGCCATGTTCCTGCTGAATATCCCGGCTGCTCCCTTCCTCATCGCCTTTATTCTGGGACCGATGATCGAAGAGAACCTGCGCCGTGCGCTGGCGCTTTCGCGCGGAGAGCCGGGCATTCTACTGTCCTCCCCGATCACCTGGGTGTTTGCCGCCCTGATTGTATTTGTGGTGGGCCTGACCGTGCGCCGCGAAATCCAGAAATCCAAGGAACGAAAGGCCCTGATCTCATGAGCCAGCCAGCGCGAGCCATCGCCCCAAGCCATCCACAACTGGAGCAGGCCAAAGAGCACCTGCGGGCGCTGATCGGATTTGATACCGTGTCGAAAAATCCGAACCGGCCCCTGATCGAACATATGGCGGTCCATTTCCGGAAGCTGGGGGCGGAGATCACCCTTCTGCCGGACGAGAGCGGGCAGAAGGTGAACCTGGTGGCCCGGTTCGGCCCCGAAGACCAGCCGGGGGTTGTCCTGTCGGGGCATACCGATGTGGTTCCTGCCAATGAGGAGACCTGGCTCACGCCGCCCTTTTCCATGGATGAGCGTGATGGGCGCCTTTACGGTCGCGGCGCCTGCGATATGAAGGGTTTCGCGGCCTGTGTCATGGCCGCCGCGCCCACCTTTTCTGCAGCAGATCTGAAGCGTCCGCTGTACCTGTGCTTTTCCTATGACGAGGAAGTCGGTTGCCTTGGCGCGCCGGATATCGCCCGCCATCTGGCCGCGCTGCCGGTGCCGCCGGAGTTCGCCATCATTGGCGAACCCTCTGACATGAAGCTGGTCACTGGCCAGAAGGGCAAGATCGCCATGCGAGCCACTGTTACCGGCACCTCGGGGCATTCGTCCTTCTCCCCGCGCCATGTGAACGCGGTGGAATACGCCGGCAGGGTGTTGCAGCTGATTACCGAACGGGCCGCAGCGTACGAGACCGAGGGGCCGTTTGACGGAGAGTTCACCGTGCCTCATGCGACCTTGCTGGCGACCATGATCTCGGGGGGAGTGGCCACCAACGTGACCCCGGATCATTGCACCTTTACCTTCGAGTTGCGTTCGATCGGGGAGAATGACCCGGAGGAAGAGATGGCGGCGCTGATTGAAAGCGCCGGTGAAATCAACGCCGAAATGCAAGCGCGTGCGCCCGGGTGCGGCATCACCTTCAGCCGCATCTTTGCCTATCCGGCGATGAACGATGCCCGCAACAGCGCCGGTTTTCGCGCGCTGGCGGATCTGATGCCCGAATATGGCGGTAAGGTATCTTACGGCTCCGAAGGCGGCGTGTTCGAACAGATCGGCGGTATCCCCTCTGTCATTGTAGGTCCCGGTTCGATCGAACAAGCGCACAAGCCCAATGAATTCGTCGACATCAGCCAGATAGAGGATTGCTTGGAGTTCCTGGAGGAGCTCACCGTGCGCCTGAGTGAAGCCTGAAACTGATTTGGTCCTTCAAAGTGCGAGAAAACTGGTGGGCCGGGGTAAATACTCCGGTCTATTATTCTGGAATGCCTGTTCTGGAATGTCGCAGTGCTCTAGCAGGATTAGGATGCATCAAGAGTATTGTGGGGTTGCACAGGAAGACTTTGTGACCGGCATAGTCTGCGATGAAGAGCGGGTCAAAATACCTTTTGGCTCTCAGGGCAATGTAGCGAAGTCCACCGGGGCACAATTTGACCACGGGTTCTAACTTTGAACAATCCGCTTCCTTCGCACCAAATGGGATCAAACATAGCAGGATGGTTGAGGTAGACGGCGACGGCAGCAGGCTCCCGCAAACAACCTTAATTGGATACTCACGCGTGTTCTCATCAAGCCCTTCCACAGAAGGGCTTTTTGCGTTTTGAACCAAGTCGATGATTGCCGCCAGCGCGCCTTCAAGATGGTCTACCTGACTGGCGGGATATCGGGGCGCCGAAAGAGGCGACGTATCCGAAGGCGAATAGGCGTTTGCCTCGCGGTGGTGCTGCTTACCTGTCACAGCAGCCAAGGAACCATTCAGTCCTGGTCTCGGGGAACTGGGCTAAGACCCTTTTCCGTGCGACAAGGCTTCACAGCAGCAATGAGGCAGATGAGATGGGCCAAAACGGGTCCAAGGGGTTGTGAAACGGGATCGAAATTCTCATCCCGGCAAGAAACCCTTCAGCATTCTCCTAAAAAAGTAAGTAAAAATAGGAATGTACGACAGAAAACGAGCGTCACAGTTAACAATTTATACCCACTTCTTGCCCAAGAATGGCCGTTCTAACGCGTTAGACCGGCTGCACCCCAAGTCGCGTCAGGCGGCTTGAGTTGACAGCAACTTGGAGAGGCGGGTTCATGCTGCGCTATGTGTTTGCGACACTTATGGCCATGATGATTGTTGGATCAGCGCAGGCTGAGAAAGCAGGGGTCGGGGCCTGGGAAAATTCCAGCTATACCATGTTGAAATGGCTGGAAGATACGCCGGCGCTCGAGTGGTATTACAACTGGCGACCCGATCAGATGTATACCAGCCGCCGCCACCGGCGCAGTGTGGAATTCGTGCCCATGATCCACAACGTGTCGGATGTGAACAAGCCAATACAATCAGATTTGCCCGTACGGCATCTGCTGGGGTTCAACGAACCGGACGGCGAACGCAGACTGTCCGTTGCACGCGCGGCCGCATTGTGGCCCAAGCTGGAACAGCGTGGGCTGCGCCTTGGCAGCCCGGCCACCACGCAGGGCGGAACGCTGGGGAAAAACTCCTGGCAACGCCGCTTCATGAACCAAGTTGAGGCGCGCGGGCTGCGTGTCGATTTTATGGCGGTGCACTACTATTCCACCAACGGAAGCGTGAGGGAATTTCGCGACTGGCTGAAAGCTGTTCACGCGGAATACAATCGCCCGATCTGGGTTACCGAATTTGCTTATGTTGACTGGCATCGACCCGGCTCCGCGACCTATCGGAAAAATGCCAAATTCGTTGAAGATGCCATGCGCATGATGGAAGGTCTGCCATTCGTGGAAAGACATGCCTGGTTCGCCGCCAATCCCTACACTTGGAATGGCCACACGCCGCATCTGAACCTCGTCAACGACGATCTGACCCTGACCCCGACGGGGCAGGCATTTGATCGGACCCTCAGCCAGCTGGAAGCCCTGCGCGTTTCCAGCCGGGAAAACTAGCGCACTATAATTTTGGTGTCGCCTGAGCATTCTGTATTTGGGTAGGATGCGGCCCGGTAATTCATTCAGCCTCATACCATTGCTAAGGCTATCGAGTTTGGATCGCCTCTGCGCAGGGCTTTGAAATTGGTAAGCGCCGTCTCAACCCCACATTGCTGCTAATGGCTTCGGCTGCGATGTGATCTCCATCTCATGATGGGGAGTGCGTTTCGCAATGTGCGCTACAAATTCGTTTCTCAAATCTCTGGG
>NZ_JAXGFR010000028.1:0-26731 GCF_041008775.1 Pseudophaeobacter sp. C1-32P7
GCGCCCTGCCACAATGCCGTGGTCACAGTTGCGGCCGCCTTGTTTACCAGTGTCCCCTGATCGTAGTAGGGGACTGCCTGCACGCCCTCCGGCAGGCTGGCGTTGATTTCCTGAAAGCGCTTCTGGACCCGCGCGATGACATCGGATGTGTTGGTGCCATAAAGTTTCAGAACCAGCCCTGCGACAACTTCGCCCTCACCGTTGGCGGTTGCAAGACCTTGCCGAACGCCACCGCCAACGGTGATGTGGCCCAGATCGCGCACGCGCACGGTGCGCCCGTCCTCCACGTTGACGACAATCTCTGCGAGATCAGAGATTGTCTTGGCAAGTCCAACGCCGCGCACCGTGTATTGTTCGGATCCGATTTCGAGGAATTGCGCCCCTTCGGTTTTGTTTCCGCGCTCTAATGCGCTGATCACATCGGCGATTTGAATATCATAGGCAAGCAGCGCATCGGGATCGAGCCTGACCTGATATTGCTTTTCATAGCCACCAAGGGACAAAACCTCGGTGACACCCGCCACGGTCTGCAACTGATACTTGACGATCCAGTCCTGAATTTCGCGCATCTCGACAAGGTTGCGTGCGCCGGTCTGATCTTCCAGACGGAAATACAGGATGAGGCCAAGCCCGGTTGAAATCGGACCCATTTGCGGGTCGCCAAACCCGTCGGGGATGTTGCCACGCGCTTCGGCGAGCCGCTCGCCCACGACCTGACGGGCGAAATAGACATCCGTCCCGTCCTCGAAATAGATGTTCACCACCGACAGCCCAAAATTCGAGACCGACCGCATATTTTTGAGTTTGGGCAGGCCCGACATCGCCGTTTCGATTGGATAGGTCACATAGCGCTCAACCTCTTCGGGGGCGAGCCCTTCGGTTTCGGTGAAAACCTGAACCAGCGCGGGTGTCACGTCCGGAAAGGCATCAACAGGCAAGGCGCGAAACGCAAAAAGCCCGCCAAGCGTCATCGCAAAAGCCGCAATGGCCGCCAAAAGCCAGCCGCCTGCGATGCGGTGCATAAAATCAGTCATAATCAGCTATCCTAATGTCCGTGGCCGTCGCCAAAGGCGTCTTTTTCAAGTTGGGCTTTGAGTGTGAAGGCCCCGTCAGAGACAAAGAGGTCGTCTTCCTCAAGGCCGCTGCGGATTTCCACATAGCCGCCAGCGGTTGTGCCAACCATGACGGCGCGCGGTGCGAACCCGCCGTCAACAGGGACAAAAACAGACGGACGGTTCTCTACCAGTTGCACGGCGGATTGTGGCACGCGCAAAACCTCCGCGGCATTGCCGACGCTGAGATCTGCAATCACAAACTGGCCGGGGGTCAGGCTTCTGTCAGCGTTGTCGAGGATGACACGCGCCGTCGCCGTGCGCGACACTTCATCAATAACCGGTAGAATAAAGGCCACCGTTGATTGTGCGATGACGTCGCCTGCGTCTGATTTCAAGGCGACGGGTGCGCCAACGCGAACGCGGCTGATGTCCTGTTTGTAAACTGCGATATCGGCCCAAACCACGCTGTCATCGACAATCGTGAACAGCACCTTGGCGCTGGAATCCCCGGCTGTTACCGTTTCCCCCAGCGTCGCCGCACGTCGCACAATTGTTCCCGCAAGTGGTGCAGTCAGATAGGCATTGGCATTGTTGCCATCCGGAGCAGTGGCTATTTTTTCGAGGGCGGCGTGATCAATTCCGACGGCATGCAGTTCGGTTTCCGCAGCTTCACTTTCGGTCTTTGCCGATTCATGCTCTGCGCGGGCCGTTTGGACATTTACCTCAGATGTGATCTTTTGCGCCCACAGCCCTTCCAGGCGCGTCAACGACTGTGCCGCAAGGGCTTCGTTCGTTTTTGAAATCATCCATTTCGCTTTCAACCCTGCAAGCTCGCGGCTTGTGATCAGTGCCAGCGTATCTCCATAGGCAACGGTGTCGCCTTCACCAACCAAAAGCCGGTCGATGACTCCGCTCACCTTGGGCGTGACATTTGCCATCCGGTCTGCGTCAAAGCGGATTTCTGCTGGCAGGCTGAGGGACTCGCCCAAGGCTCCCAACTCAGCTTGCTCTAGTAAGATTCCGGCCTCTTTCGCGACTTCGGGGGCCAGTTTGACAACATCGCCACCGCCTTCATCGCCGTGTGCGCCCTCAGCTTCACCAGCGTGGTCGTCATCGCCATGCGCATCCTTGGCTTCACCGGCGTGGTCGTCATCGCCATGCGCGTCTTTGGCTTCACCGGCGTGGTCGTCATCGCCGTGCGCGTCTTTGGCTTCATCGGCGTGGTCGTCATCACCGTGTGCATCTGCAGCTTCTCCGGCATGATCGTCATCTTGCGGCGCTGCTGCAGCTGCTGCAGTCATTGGCAATGGCGTTTCCGCATTTCCAGTCGCGCCAGTGATCGGGACCAAGGCAAATACGCCCACCGTCAGCGCAGCCATGGTCATCGTTGTCAGTTTCATAATCGTACTCCAGGAATTGAATAGGTCACTGAAAACACGTCCAGGCACCTGTTGGAACTTCGTCTGCCATGATCAAACCGATGAAATGGCCCTGACAGATTCGGCTCAAACGGTTTGGTCTGCTGTGATATCTATGAGTTTCTACAAAGCCCGCTGCGACGCGGGATATGTAAAATACCACTCTGCAATGGGGGCAGATCAGCCTCGCGGAGGACGGTAAAAACCTTGGAGCGTGGCAAGGACCACAGAGGCGTCAGCCCAGTGTCGCGACCGGTCTGCTGACGACTGATCGCATGCCAACTGCGCCTGCTTCAGTCCAATGATGTGGATATGGCAATCGCCAAAGCCATGGGATGCCTCACCATTTTCGCTAAATCTTTGATCCTGAGTAGCTAAATCAAGATCACCTGTATCGGTACCAAAAATAACTTTTTCAAAGACCGCTTCACCTGCCTCAAACACATGGGCATCGGCTTTTGCACTGCTGAAATTCAGAGCAGCCGCAAGCAGTATGGCTAACCCGATTTTAGCAACACGAATGGCGGACAAGTACTTCATAATGGGACCTTTACAGGACACGTAACCGATGGTCCATTCGCTTTTTGTCGCATGTTATTCACCATCAGAATCATAGGCTAACTTCCGTTCTGTTCTGCATCGCGCGCCTCATCATCAGCCGGATCAGCCTTCGGGGCCGCGTGCGCCGATGCCAAGGACCGGGACGGTGATTTAAAGCTCCGTTCCGTCAGAAAAGAGCAGGGTTAGCGGAAAGGTCTCCCCCTCGACGAGCGGAGATTGCAGTTGCATGAGCATGGCGTGATATCCGCCGGGTTCGAGGGCGATCATGCCCCCGAGCGGGATCATGATATCGTCCGCCGGAGCCATGCTGCTGACGCCGTCAGAATTGGTTCTGGTTTCGTGGATCGAGGCCATGTCGGAGATCTTCGCGCGAAGACCGATGAGAGAGATCGGATCGCTGCCCTCGTTCCGAACGGTCAGATAGGCCCCGCCCGGTCGCGACATTCCAAGGCTCGCGCGCGCCCAAGGGCTCTCGACCACAATCCATGCGTTGTCTGACAACTGCTGCGCTGACGATGCCATTGGCAAGCCCATCAGAAGAGTGACAGGCAGGCTCTGAATTGCGTTTGCGAAGGTTTTGAACACCTTGGTTCTCCTGTTCGTTCTAGTTGGTTGCTACAGCCTCGACTTCGGCTTGGACGAGCGACAAAAGCTGCTCCGCACCGAACTCTGGCAAAGGCTTACCGTTGACGAAGAACGTCGGTGTGCCCTGGATTCCGACAGCTTCTACATCGGCCCGGTCCTGATTGAGGACGCCGACGATGCTGGGTGACATGATCTGATTTGCGGCGGCGTCTGTGTCCAAGCCCGCCGCTCCGGCGATCTCCATGATGCGCTCAGCTGCCGGAGCGCCGTGAGAGGCCCAGGCAGGCTGATTTTCAAGCAGCGCTTCCAGCACGGGAACAAAAACGTCCTGCAACCGAGCCGCTTCCAGCACCTTGATTGCCAGCTCGGACCCATCGCCGTGGAACGGCGTGTAGCGCATGACGACGCGCACATCGTCGGGGTATTGCGCCAGTATCTGCTTCACGATGGGATGGAAGGCGCGGCAGGCCTCGCAGGCTGGGTCGAAGAACTCCACGATGGTCACCGGCGCATCCTCACGCCCGAGTATGGGAGAATAGGACCGAACAAGACGATCCTGTTGTTCCAGCGGAGCGGCTGTCGCCACCGGGGTCGGATCGGGGCGCGACACGAACCACGCACCAGCCGCAAAAACGACCAGCACCAGAGCGAGTATCGCAAGCAAAAGAGTCTTTCGGTTCATGTTGAAATCCGTCGAAGTTGAATGAGAAGGACAAGGATCGCCCCGAACGTCAGCAGGGAAAGCAGAGGGATCGGTATACCGACGATCAGCATCGCGTCATCGGTGCAGGATGGCCCGGATGCAGTGCAGGGCACGATCGGCGCAGGCACGATCCCGGCGTAAAGCAGGAAATGGTAGAGGGCGACAGCACCGCCCAGAACGGCAAGGGGCGCGGCATAGCGCCAGATCGAGAGGTCGGCGCGCCACGCCGCCACGCCCAGGATGACCGCGAGCGGGAACATGAAGGCTCGTTGGAACCAGCACAGATTGCAGGGAGTCCGCCCCAGAACCTCTCCGATGAAGAGCACGGCAAGCGACGCAGACAAGGCGACGAACCATGCCGCGAACAGGAAAGCCACCGGATTCTCGGCACTTGGCGTTGCGTCTGGCCCAGCTGTCACGTGCCGATTCTTTCGCGAAGATCGGCAACGATCAGTCCGGGTTCCTGATCGTATTCGTAGATGCGGACGAACTCGCCCTCCGGATCGAACAGGAGGAAGGACGACGTGTGCCCTATCGTATAGCCGTCGGGTGACGAGGCTTCCTCGGTCTTCTGGTAGTAGATCTTTAAGGTCTCGGCTGTTCGTTCGATCTGGTCCGGCGATCCGCTCAACCCAAGGATTCCGGGACCGAACTGGGGAACGTAGTCGGCCAGAGCGCCTGGCGTATCCCTTTCAGGGTCGACCGTGATGAACAGGGGCTGGACGGCGGCACCTTCGGTGCCGAGATGGTCCATGACCTGCGCGATGGTTGCGAGCCCCATTGGACACACGTCGGGGCAGTTCGCAAATCCGAAAAAGACGAGCATCCAGCGCCCCCGGAAATCCCCGTCGGTCTGCACCATACCGGTATGGTCCGTCAGTTCGAAATCCGCAGCGAAACTCTCGGCCTCGGGGTCGACACGCGCGGTGGTCGGTCCTTGACCGCGCTCGGTCATCCAGAGCGTGGCTGACACCGCCGCAGCGACAACCACTGCCGACCAGAGAACTATCCGGACCTTCTTCATTGCTTGCGCTACCCACCTGTTCAGTTCGTCTGTGCGCGGGATACAAGCTACAGCAGATAGAGGTTCAAGCGAAAAGTTGCTTTTTGTTGTCCGAAGTAACACCAAAGTGAAACCTTTGTCTTTTCAAAGGAGTTGGCTCTTCGGTAAGCTACAGTCTTTGTAGATTGAAGGAACGCACATGCTCGCAATTGGAACACTCTCGCGGAGAACCGGAACCAAGGTTCAGACGATCCGCTATTATGAAGAAATCGGTTTGATGAACGAGGCCGGGAGGACGGCGGGTGGCCAGCGCCGGTATTTCGAGAAAGATCTGGACCGGCTGGCCTTTATTCGGCACTCACGCCAGCTCGGCTTCTCGCTCGACTCCATCCGGGAGCTACTGGATCTGTCGGACAACCCGTCCCAATCCTGCGCGGAGGCGGATTCGATCGCGCGTCGGCAACTCCACCAAGTCGAACAGCGGATCAAGCGTCTGCAAGCGCTCAAGAAGGAACTGAAGCGCATGGTCGCCGAGTGCGACGGTGACAGCGTTGCGGAGTGCAAGGTTCTGGAGGTCCTGCGTGACCATTCGGAATGTCTGACCGAGCACGACGAGATTGGGGCTTGAGCGCCGCAATTGCCTATCCGCTGGCTGCTGTCGCGGAGATCAGCGGGTGTTCCGCTATCTGGGCGTGGTGGCGTCTTGGGGCATCACCGCTCTGGCTCGTACCTGGCGTATTCGCCCTCGCGCTTTTCGGCTGGTTGCTGGCGCAGGTCGAAACCAGCGCAGCGGGCCGCGCTTTCGCAGCCTATGGCGGCATCTACATCGGGGCCTCCATGCTCTGGATGTGGTTCGTCGAGGGCGAGCGACCTGACAGATGGGACTTCATAGGGACGTCTATCTGTTTGATCGGTGCCGCGATTATTCTTTCGGTGCCGAGAGAGACGTAGATAAATTCTCTTGGATCTACAGTCGCTAGAGGTTCTATATATCTTTTTGATAGCGGCATCCGAAGAGGGCGTTTCTGCCCCCTTTCTTAGAAATCGGAAGGTTTGCCAGTTCGATGGTCGAAAGCGAATTCAGCGGGAAGAATGAAAAAGAGCGCCAGACGCTCTGGATTGTTCTCGGTCTCAATCTCGCAATCGCTGCGGGGTTCTTCGCCACGGGAGCTATCGGCGATTCCAGCGCCCTGATCGCCAATGGTCTCGACAACACATCCGACAGCCTCGTCTATGGCATCAGCCTTCTGGCCTTGTCCCGGTCGTCGAAGTGGAAGCGGGGTGCCGCGAACGTATCCGGCGGATTGCTTCTGATCTTTGCGGTTGGCATTCTGATTGACGCTTGGCGGCGCTATGTCGGCGGTTCCGAACCGCTCGGAACTCTGATGATCGCAATGTCGCTGATCGCTGCGGTCGTCAACCTCGCCTGCATCTGGCTGCTCGGGCGACTGAAGGAACCGGACGTGAACATCCGGGCCGCCAACACCTTCAGCCTCAACGATTTCGCATCGAACGGCGGCATCCTGATCGCGGGCGGTCTCGTTTGGTGGTTGGGCAGCAACTGGCCCGACCTCGTTGTCGGGGTCGCGGTGGCTGGCATCGCGGCGTGGGGCGGCATAGGCATCCTGCGGGACGCGCATGACGAGCATCACAAGGCAGTTCACAATCACCAACCAGAATAGTCTCTCGCGTCGCGACAAGATAAAGGTTGAAGCTACAGTGACTGTAGAAACTATCATCTCTGTATAGTTGATTCTAGGAAACGCTCATGACCCCTGTTGACCCGCTGCTTTCGTCCACGCCACTCTTGGATTTCAGGCATCCTTCACTTGCCGCTCTGATCGCCGACCGGGGGTGGGGAACCTTGCCGTTGCATGATCGAATTGGTGCAATCTACGACTTCGTGCGAAACGAGATCGACTTTGGCTATAGCCACGCCGACGACATTCCTGCCTCCGAAGTACTCGAAGACAGGTATGGACAATGCAACACTAAGGGAACGCTGCTGATGGCGCTTCTACGCGCTGTTGGCGTAAGATGCCGCTTGCACGGCTTCACAATCCACAAAGCGTTGCAACGGGGCGTCGTGCCTGAACTGATCTATCCGATCGCACCCGCAGAAATCCTCCACTCATGGATCGAGGTCGAGACCGAGGCAGGATGGGTCGATCTTGAGGGCTTCATCCTCGACACATCCTTCCTGTTGGCCTTGCAGCGGTCGTTTCCCGGGACTCAGTCCCTATGCGGCTACGGTGCCGGGACCGACTGCTTGAGCGCACCGCCAGTCGGATGGACGGGGGAGAGTACATATATCCAGAAGACCGGCATCGCCCGCGATTTTGGAACATTCGATAATCCTGACATGTTTTATGAGCACCATCGTCAGGCGTTAGGCCCGCTGCGCGACTGGATCTATCGGCACCTCATTCGCCATTGGATGAATGCCCGCGTCAGGGCGATCCGCGCTGGTCGTTTGCCAAGCGTTCCAGGGCTCAGCCGGCCAAACCACGGCCATGAGGAGGCTTCTCGTGCCGCATGATCATGCCCATATGGAGCCTAAAGAAGGCGACCGGCGGGTTGCCATTGCCATCTGGGCAAACGGCCTCCTGACGGTCGCGCAGATTGTCGGAGGGATACTTTCCGGCAGCTTGGCGCTGATCGCGGATGCCATCCATAACTTCTCCGACATGGCGTCGCTCGTCATCGCATTCGGCGCGCGCAAGATCGCGCGCCGCCCTGCCGATGCGAAAATGACCTTCGGATATGGCAGGGTCGAGATCGTCGCCGCGCTTATCAATTATACCTCGCTGATCATCATCGGCCTTTATCTGGTCTATGAGGGCGCGATGCGGTTTGTTGATCCGCCCGAAGTCGCGGGTTGGACCGTGGTCATCCTGGGCAGTGTGGCGCTGTTCATCGATACCCTCACCGCGTGGCTGACCTATTCGATGCAGAAAGGCAGCGTGAACATCCGGGCGCTGTTCCTCCACAACCTCAGCGATGCGCTGGCGTCTGTGGCCGTGATCGTCGGTGGCGTTCTCATCCTTCTCTACGATGTCCGCTGGGTTGATCCGGCGATCACCATCGGGATTGCCGCCTATATCCTCTGGCTCGCCTTCAGCGAGATCGGTGGCCCGATCCGCACCCTGATGTTGGGAAGCCCGCCCGATATCGACACGGACAAGGTTATCGCGGCCGTGGAGGACGTGGACGGAGTCGAGGAAGTTCATCACGCACATTTCTGGCAGATGCAGGAGCATCGTGCGGCGCTCGATACCCACGTCGTAATCGCCGAGGACCGCTGGGATGACCTCGAAAACATCAAGACGGCAATCAAGACCCGCCTCGACGAGGAATTCGGGATCGACCACTCAACGCTGGAGTTTGAACGCTCAGCGACCAAACATCGGGACGCACACAGGTATGGTCATGGGTGACCTCAAAACCGTGGTTCTCGTGCTGGGTTGTGCGGCCAATCTGTTGCTGGTCGCGGGTATACTCTGGTCCATGTTCCAACCGGAGCGACGAGTCTGGCCGCCGATTCACTCTACAGGAGCCCACAAGATTGTCGTCTGGGGACTTACGTGCGTCGGCTTCGGATCTGCCATCGTTTTGGCTCTGCTAGAATGGGGTGAGCTCGACTTCCCATGGATCATACGTTGGGGTCTAGGGCTTTGTCTGATCGTTCTGGGCAATGCCGTTGTCTGGTCCGGTGTGATGCAACTTGGGATGGCGGCGACGAGTGGTGATGAAGGCGTTCTGCGGACCCGTGGCCTTTACCGGTTCTCCCGCAATCCTCAGTATGTGGCTGACATGGCGATCCTCATCGGGATCGGACTGCTCTCCGCCTCGATCCTCGCGTGGCCAGTGATTATCACCGGCGTTACTGCATTGGCACTCGCGCCCTTCGCTGAAGAGCGCTGGTTGATTGATCGCTACGGGGAAGCTTACCGAGGCTACCTCCGCACAACCCGCAGGTTTCTCTGACAGCATAAGGACAGCTGATCTCACGGCTTTGTGAGTGGCAGCCTGTTGAAGCTCTAGTGGGTGGAGGTCCGAGAATAGTCCAAACAGATAAAATTTGAGGTTTTCATGATGAAACGAGCGAACGACATGTCAGTCACGCGCAGGGCTGCGCTCCTGGGGGCCGCCGCAAGCGGCTTGGTTCTCGGAACCGGCAGGGGAGTGGCACAGACAAACGAGGGTCTGGCGACACCGGCGGTGCGAAGCAATATTTCCGGGTTTAGGGTTGCGTCCTGGCAAGATCATTTTGACAACCTGCGGAATGGCGCGATTCTCTGCGACATTGACTCCCGCGCGGTGCAGTTCTGGTCGGAAGACGAAAACGTCTACAAGCTTTACCCCTCCAGCGTCCCTCTTACGGAGGAGTTGACGCGGCGCGGTTACACCGAAATCGTTCGCAAGGTGGATGGCCCGAGCTGGCGACCTACGCCGTCGATGAAGGAGCGCAATCCCGAATGGCCGGATTTCGTTGGCCCTGGCCCCGACAATCCCCTTGGAACACACGCCCTTTATCTGTCATGGCAGTACTACCGCGTTCACGGCACAGGTGATACGCGCAAGATCGGTCGACAATCGTCGAACGGCTGCATCGGCCTCTACAACGAACATATCGAAGAGTTGTTTGGATTAGCCGAGGTTGGTACTCAGGTTAAGTTGTTCTAAGGGCGGAAATTTTAAATATGCGAATTCATCTTGGCTTACTTCTCCCAGCAGCGTTTTTGTTGGGAGCGTGTTCCGCTTCTATTCCTGGCGGGCCCGACACTGCACAAAACAGACCACTGCCGGAGGCAGTCGTCGCTATGGCCGCAACGGGTCAGGATCTTCAGTCCGCGCGCCTTTTGCCGGAAGATGGCTGCTACTGGTATCTGCACAACGGTCCCGTGGAAGTTACCCTGGTGCCGCTCCGAACCCCTCGCGGAAATCCGATTTGTACCGCGCCGGCGGCCTAGCGGGGTTCAATAATCCGAAGTGCTCCCCGGCTAGGATAAACTCCCGTCACTTTCCCTGACCGATGGTGCTTTGGTACACGGCCTCAGCTTCCCGCAGTGACACTGTCCTCGGCCGAGTAGAGGAAAGCCGTCGAACCAATATCGACGTTGGGATAAAGCTCGTTTATGTGCGCCATGACCATTCTGACGCAGCCGGAACTTGCACGACCGCCAATGCTTCTCGGCTGTGGCGTACCGTGAATGCGGAGATAAGTGTCCCGGTCGCCGAGAAAGAGATAGAGAGCTCGCGACCCAAGCGCATTCTTAGGTCCGGGCTCCATACCGTCGGCGATATCAGCGTAGAGTTCTGGGTCGCGGTCGATCATGTTCTGCGTCGGCTGCCAATGCGGCCATCTGACTTTACGCTTGATCGTGTATGTACCTGGTTCGTACAGATCACCACGAGCAATGGCGACGCCATAGCGCATGGCAGTCCCGCCCTCCTCGATGTGATAAAGGTAGCGCGCAACCGCATCGACATGAATGTCACCCGGTGTCAGCCCGTCTTTCGCGGCCACCCGGGTCGGGAGAAACCGCGGATGTAAGCCCCAGGGGTTCGAGGTTTCCGGGTCAAAGCCGGGCGGCGTCACCTGTGCGTCCCAGGCAACCTTCTGCGATTCGGTCGGCCAGGTATTTGCCAGCACCGGGCTGGCAACCGGGGCAGAAAAGAGGGCGGCGGTGGTCATCACGAAATGTCGTCTAGTCAGCATACTATACTCATCCAGCTTTGTCTGGCGAATGCCGTGACACGAGAAACGGCGTTTAATGTACCATAGAACCTCTACCAACTAGAGCTTCAAGGAGTTTCTTTTGACACAGATTGATTGCTCGGCTTCTACATCTTGTCGCGTGGTCGATGGCGATTATTCGAGCACTTAATGTAAAATACGACTGTAATTTACATAACCCTGATTATGCGCGTAATACACTTTGCGTTGCAATAGTATATTATTGAAGGTAAGGTGGCTCCCGACAAAGGGTCCCCTACCATGCGCTTTCAACTTAGACGACTGTCTCTATGCCTAACCGCTGTAACCGCTTTGGTAAACGGTGTGCTGCCGAGCACCACAAAAGCACAAACCTATCCAATCGACTGCGCAATCCTTCTCTGCCTGTCCGGCGGTTGGCCCGCTTCCGTGCCCTGCAGCCGTGCCCGTGCCGAGTTTATCCGTCGCATCACGCCTTGGCCTGTGGAGCCACCACTGCAGATTTGGCGCTGTCCCATGGGCGCATCTTATGAGACCGAACGGCATCCGAGCAATGTAAACCGAATCTTCGAAGCCTTTCTTCAAGGCGAGGACTATTCGCCCCGCCAATCGTTTCCAGGCGATGATGTTGCCGTCCAAGCAAGATCAAAAAATGCCGTTTGGCCCTCTTCAGAAACCGGAACGGATGCCATTCCGGCAGACTTCGTGCTTCGCCTCGTCGAGGATCGGGCGGACATCGATATCAGCGGTCCGGAGTTCAATTTTGTCCGATCCATTCGCGTCTTTGATGTACGGTATGCGCGACAGCACGAGTCCGGGCGCGATGGGGACTGTAACCGAAGCGCGACCGTGGTCCTCGGCACTTACGGGACCCAAGGCGATTTCACTTGGCAGAGGTCTTCCGTCACTGCCCTTCCTTCGGCTCACGTAGGCCTTGAACGCTGGGGCGAGCATTGCCCTGGCATTTATCACCGATCCGTCTTCGTCGATTGGCGTGACTATGAGGGTAACTACGGGTTCGAGCAGGTGAACTACTGACCTGCCGCCACGTAGATTTGTCTCGGAAGACGGCTTCTTTGACGTGTACGGCCGCACCGCGTACGCGTCGCGGTCCACATGCTGTTTGGCGTTTCGGCAAATACCGCAGGTTTGCACTCCTCAACCGCCGTCGCCACTTCGCATCCGCGTGAGTGCATCGAAGTCGATTTCGCGCTTCTCCGCGTCCTTCAAATCAGGCTGACATTGTCCAACCCGTTGCGGGCCGTTGACATCCCACATCACCGCCAACGCGCCCGTATTCCAACGATATACCCAACCGACGACACTACGCTCATCTGCCCCGATCAAATTCGCAATCGCGACGCCTTCGACCTTATCTTCGTTCACTTTTTACTGACTTCCTGCACTGTGGCGCTGCGAAATGCGGCGTGGGGTTGCAGAGCGTTCACTACGACCGTGCGCCGGACTTCGTTGATTCTGGCTAACTGGTCCTCGATGAGGAAATGATCATCAGACCGGGGAAATGGGTTCCTGTTTTCTCAACAATTCATTGGCTTCAAATCCGGTGGTCGGGCTCCGTGGCGGCTTCAACGATCGCCAGTAGCTCAAACGGATCAAAGCCAATGGCGCGCGCCAAGACGACCAGCTCGACAACGTCGACCCGGCGCAGACCGCTTTCAAGGCGGGCAATAAGGGATTGGTGGCATCTGAGCTTGGTCGCCAATTCAGCCTGGCCAAAGCCTGCCTTGATCCGGGCGTCGACCAACGCCTGGCAGAGTGCCACTTGTCCCGTGCTTCTGATTGTCTTTGCCACGCGTCACATACCTTTTGTGACGTCGCTAGCGGATGAAATCTGTTATCTAAAAAGTAGATATTAGAGGTTGTTATCAGCGTCTGGTTTCCATGGGCTACAAGTCTGATGCTCCTGAGGTTGCCCATCAATCCCCTACCAATTGCAGAAATCGGCCATAGTCCTCGCTGACTTCCCGCGCTTCCTTGAAAGCGCGGGCGCGTTCGCTATCGAGGCAACGGAAGTAGCTCTGGATATCCTGGATATAATCTTCGAAGTCGCCACGGATGACGTCCGCATAGTCCCGCGCCGCCTGCGAATCGCTTGGCAGGAATGGACGGGATGGCGCGAGGCAGGATTGCGCCAAAACCGGCCCGGGGACGCAGATCAGAAGAACCATAGCTTGCACTGGGAACAAGCATGTCAACCTTGGGTTTTTCAAACCTGTTATCTCCTTGATCCCGAACACTGGCCGTGACTAGTGTTTGCGAACCAAACTACAGCTAAAGCACGATATTACATCTTGCAGTTGAAAATATACTATCGTAACCCTGAGCTTCAAGTAGAAATGCTCAGGTGTTGCGTCTTTTGAGAAAGCGTGAGCCGGGCCATGAACTGGGACATCGAAGCACCAAATGTGGTTACGGAAGCCAGGTTCCGCGAACTCGTGGAAAGCGGCTATAGCGCAGAAATCCTGTGCCAGGAGTCGGCAAATAAGAAAGGCCCCAGCTATTACGGGGTCTGGATCATGCGCGTTGTCTCTGATGAGGGGGTGGAAAAGCTCCTCGTCACCGCCCGCACGCGGACGACCTACAACGATATCAAGATCCGCGAGTTCAAGACGGTCTCCGGCGTGGTGTCTTTCTTCATTGGCCTTGGCTTTGCGCATGTCGACCTGCCGCTTGAAGCGGGGACAAGCCGGAGCCACAAGCTCGCCCCATCAGACAAGGGCGCTGACAACTAACCTCGTCTGCCTCTGGCTGGTCGCCTCGCCAGCCTCCGCGCAAATGGTGCTGGTCATGGAGAGCGACGGCTCCCTGATCCCGTCCCGCTCCCAAAGCAGCTTTGCTCGAAACTACAATGACGGGATTGGTCAGGGTTCGGCCTCCGATGGGATCGCGATCTTCGGCGAGGTAGAGGCCGAGAAAGAGGGCGTCCAAGTCGCGGCCTTTGCCCGCCCGACTCCCCTGCCCCGCGCCGATGTCCTCTCCGGGATTCAGACCACGGCCTTGCGCTATGCCGGCCATCCCGGCCTGCGTCGCACGGGGCTTTCCGTGACGGATTGGCTGGCTCTCTATCGAGCCAATATCGAGGTTGAGAGTGCCTACCGGCAGGATGCGATTTCAAGTGCAGGTGCCATTGGCCTTGGTCAATTGATGCCAGCGACGGCGCGTGATCTGGGCGTCGACCCGCGTGACCCGCTGCAGAACCTCGACGGCTCTGCCCGCTACCTCGCAATGATGCTGGAGCGCTTCGGCGATCCGCATCTGGCGCTGGCGGCCTACAATGCGGGGCCGGATGCCGTGCGCCAACACGGTGGCATTCCCCCTTACCGAGAAACCCAGAACCACGTGGCCCGCGTCATGGCCGTCGTGGCCCGATTGGAAGGATCAAATTCATGATGTCCCAACCTTTTTGGAAATCATTCCTCAAAACACTTATCGGCAATGTCACGAGAGCGCGCAGCGCGGCAGTGCATTGGCGATACCGCTTTTTCGAAACAAGTTGGATTTCAAACCTCTTTGCCGCCTCGCTGGCGCTATTCCTGCTGATTGCCGAACCTGCCCTTGCGCAAAGCATCGATCTCTCCCCGATCCAGAGCCTGTTACAGGGCATCGTCGATGCGCTGACCGGCCCACTTGGCGTTGTCATCGCCACACTCGCGGTCCTCGGCGTTTTCTTGAGCTGGTTCTTCAACATCATCGATCTGCGCCAGGCGCTTTGGGTGCTTGTTGGCATCGCCGGTGTTGCAGCCGCCCCCACCATCGTTGCCGCGGTCTTTGCCGGTGGCTGAGCGCTCGCCTCTCTTCCTCGGCCTCGTGCGCCCACCAAAGCTTCTGAGCCTGCCCATCATGTACGCGATGGTCTGGCTCTTCGGATCGGTGCTCCTGTTCGTCTGGGTCCAGCACATCGCGGTGCTGGCTGTCGCGGCCCTGCTCTACCCGGTGCTTTGGAAGGCCGCAGATTGGGACCCGCGTTTCATCGACGTGATGATGACAGCGCTGCAGGAGACGCCACCCACGCGAAACCGCAGCATCCATGGCGGGGACAGCTATGCCCCGTGATGCTGCGCTCGACCCCCGCACAATGACGCCGGACTGGTATGCGCGCGAGACCCGCCTCGCGCATATGCTGCCCTATGTGAGCCTCGTTGACGACCAGACCGTGCGGACACGGGTGAACGAACTCTTCCGCTGCATCCGGCTCGAGGGGATCAACAGCTACACGACGGACGATGCCTATCTCGACAAGGCGACGGCGCTTTTTGCCCGCATCGTCGCGCAACTCGGGCCGGAATTCAGCTATTACGTCCACAAGGTTTCCAAGGCCATCAAACCTGATCTCGACCCCATCCGTGAGGACAGCTTCGCGGGCGAGGTGGACCGGCGCTGGCGCGCGAAACTCGAGACCAGCGGGCTCCGCGACAAAACACTGACGCTCACCGTCATTCACCGCCCGCCTCCGAAAAGTCTCCTGCCGTTCCTGAGCCGCAGCGCGCCGGACCGACTGAAGGAGGAGACCCGCAAACGCCTGCAGCGCCTCGGTGAGGCCGTGAACGTCTTCCTCTCGGGGCTTACCGAGCTCAAGCCGCGCCTGCTGTCAGCCGGATCGGGAGAGTTGGTGGGATTTTTGGGCGCGCTCAACACGGGCACCGAGCTGCCGCTCTACCCGGCAAACACCTACGGCTTTCTGTCCTTCAACGTCGCCAATACCCGCGTGACGTTTCATGGCGATCATTTCGAGCTCTCGGAAGGCGTCGTGGGGCATCGCTACGGCAAGAGTTTCACCATCGGGGAATACTCGGAAGGCACCTCCTGCACCATGTTCGACATGCTGAACCTGCCGGTCGACATGATCGTCACGCATTCCTTCACGCCGATCAATTCGAACCTCATGGCGGGCCGCATCAAACGGCAAAAACGCCAGATGCAGGCCAGCCAGGATGCGGCCCTCTCGCTCATGGAAGCCCTCGATATCGCCGCCGACGATCTCGAGGCCAAGCGCCAGAGCTTTGGCGAACACCATATGGTCGTGACGCTCTTTTGCGACACGCTGGATGAGCTGCAGACGCTCAGCGCCGAAATCGTGAACGCCGCCGCGACCGAAGGCGTGAAGATGATCGGCGAGCGGGTCGCGGCCAAGGCGCATTACCTCAGCCAGCACCCCGGTAACCAGCCCAAGCGCGTCCGTGCCAGCGCCGTGACCAACCGCAACTTCGCAGATTTCGCGGCCTTCCACCGAACGCAGCTTGGCAAACCCGCCGCGAAAACCCCATGGGGCCGGGTCGTCACTTATTTGCCCACGCCGGAGCAGAGCGCCTACCGGTTTTCCTATCACGAGCAAGGCTCGCCCGACAAAGAACCCACCAGCGGCCATACCCTGATCATGGGGCGGCCCGGGTCAGGTAAGTCTGTGCTTTCGGCCTTCCTGATGACCCAGGCCCGTCGCGCAGGCGCACGGATCTTCGTCTTCGACTACCGTCTCGGTATGGAGATGGCGGTCCGCGCCAATGGCGGGCGCTACGCGTCCCTGAACGCCGGCCAGCCCACGGGTCTCAATCCGCTCTGGACCGAGACCGATGCGCGGGGCACCGCCTGGCTCTCGGACTGGCTTGCCACGCTTCTTTACCGCGCCGACAAGCCGCTCACACCGGCACAGACCAATCGCATCCAGGAAGTCGTGCGCCAGAATGCGCAGGCCTCCAATCCGGCCCTGCGGAACTGGCGGGATTTCGCATCGCTTTTTGTGTCCACCGACGATGGCGGCGATCTGCACCAGCGCCTGCTCGAGTGGACCGAAGACGGCCGCTACGGCTGGATTTTCGGACAGACGCTGGAAGACACCTTCTCGCTCAAAGGCGATGTGGTGGGTTTCGATCTGACCGGCATTCTCGACAGCGAGGCCGACAAGGAGCGGATGGCGGTTCTCTCCTATCTTTTCCGCCGGGTCGAGCGCGAAATCGAGGACCGCCGCCCCACCATCATCGTGATCGACGAGGCTTGGAAGGCGATCGACAACGCGTATTTCGCCGAACGGCTGTCGAACTGGCTGGTGACCGCGCGCAAGCAGAACACCGTCGCGGTGATGATGACGCAATATGCAAGCCAGCTCGAACGCACCCGGACCGGCAAGACCATCGTCGAGGCCGTGCCGACTCAGATCCTGCTCCCCAATATCCGCGCCAATGCGTCCGATTACGCCATGCTGAACCTGACGGAGAAGGAACTCGACGTCCTTCTCAACACCGGCAGCAATAGTCGCTTGGCACTGATCCGCGACGATCAGGGCTCAATCGTCGTCGATGCCGATCTGAGCGCCCTTGGGCCCAATCTCACGATCCTTGGCGGCATGGAAAAGGGAGAAGCGCTTGTCGGCGCCGATTACCGCGACCGCCCAGATTTTTGGAGGCTTTCATGATCCGTATTCTTATCGCTTTGGCTGCGCTCGGCGCGCTGGCCTCCTGCACCCAGTATCGGGAGCCGCAGGCCAATTGCTTTTCCTTTCTCGCCTCGACGGCAGCGACAGCCCAGGATTGCCACTTCGCACCGCTCGGCGCGCCGGAGGGCGACGTTGAAGTCTAGCCTGCCTCATATCCTCGCGTTTTGCCTGCTGCCCGGTCTCGCCTTGTCTCAAGGCGTGCCGACCAATGACAGTGGGCTGACCGCGCGTGACATCGTCGAGACAGGCGATCGCGAGGCAGACTTGGCTGTTCAGGCCGACAAGCTTGCAGTGCGCGAACTCATCGCCGAGATCGAACGGGAGCAGCTGGAAACCCTCCGACGCATCCTCGATGCCCAGACCAGCTTCGGCGGTCAGGGCCTGCCCGCCATGGTCTCGGGGCTGGAAAGCGGCAGCGGCGATCCCGACCGCGCCGTGGAAGCCGTCTATGGCACTGGCGAGATCGATCCCAATCGCGGCGGTGCGCAGATGTTCGGGGATGCGTCTGAGAACATCGAGCAGCTCATCATCCGGGTCGCCCAGGAGACCAGCGGCTTTGCGGGTGTTAGCCGCGCAGGGCTCTCGCCCGTCCAGTGGCGCGCGTTGCTGCAAGCGCTGATCTGGCAGGAAAGCCGGTTTACGATTGGGGCACGGTCTCCTGTCGGCGCCTATGGTCTCACCCAGATCATGCCGGGCACCGCCAGCGATCTGGGCATTAACCCGGAATACTATGACAGCCCCTATCTGCAGGTGCATGGCGGCGCGCGCTATCTCGCGACCCAGCTCAACACATTCGATGGCAACATCATCAACGCCCTCGCGGCCTATAACGCCGGACCCGGCCGGGTTTTCGAGTATGGCGGCGTGCCACCCTTCCGCGAGACCCAGCACTACGTGTCGGTCATCCCTGAACGCTACAATCTCTATCTAAGCCGTATCGGCGGGATCGAAGCACTCGGCACGATCGACCCTGCGCTGCTGGCCAATGCCAACCTCTCGCTCACTGGGCACGGCGCGGCCTTCTATGGCAACAACTCACCCGCCGCGATCAGGCAAGCCGCCCTACGTATTGCGGATATCGTCGAACGGATTTCCGAGACCGAGGATGTGCAGGAGAGCGTTGCGCTCAACACTTATGCCCGCGCCGAACTCGTGCGTCTCGTGGCCGCCCGCATCCGGCTTCAGGCCGCCCGCACCCGCGTACTCTCCGCCAAAGAGCTGGCCCAGGCCAGCGCCCGCATGGCCGAAGGCGCGTTCATGGATTTTACGATCAGGGAGATTGAATGATGGGACATCTGCTCTTGAGGACAGCTTTGGCCACGACACTTGGCGTTGGCTTGCAGTTCAGCGCCCTACCCCCTGCCGCAGCACAAGGTGTACCGGTCGTCGACACCCAGAACATCGCGCAAAACATCCAGCAGCTCCGGCAGATGATCGAAGACGAGATTCTGCAAAACGAGCAGCTGACGCAGCTCCGTGAACAGCTTGCCACACTCACGGATCAACTTGGCGAATTGCAACGCACCTACGAGGCCCTCACCCGCCTTGCCGAGCTTCCGGAAATCATCCGCACCGAGATGGAAGAGGAGCTGAACGGCCTGCTCGACCAGGAGTTCGGCGACATCCTCGCCACGATTGAGGCGATCAAGACTGGGGATTTCTCCGGCCTGTCCGGTTCTGGCGCAGGCGAGATCGAAACCCAGATGGACCGGGTGCTGGCCGACCTCGGTTTTGACGAGGACACCCTCTCGGAAATGGCCACGAGCGGCAATCCCGGAGCCAACCGCGTGGCGACGCAGGCAACAACCGGCGCGCTCGTCTCAGCCGCCGCCCAGAACAGCTATGAAGATGCCGGCCAATCGCTCGAGCGGGTAGACCGCCTTGTCGGACTCATCGACGACATGGATGAGCTGAAGGAAAGCATCGATCTCAACACGCGCGTGACCGCGGAGCTCGCCATTGCGTTGGTCGCCATGTGGCAGCTCGAAGCTGTGCAAACCGTGGGCGATGGCACGGGCGGCGTGATCGATGCCGCGACCATCGCCGAAGAGCAGCGCTTCATGGATTTCACGCTGCCCGAGCTGCGGACCGAGTGAGTGCGGGGTGTGACGCGTGGCGAGTGAACAAGAGATCATCGAGGAAGAGCTGGTCTATGGTGCCCTGCGCCGTGAACGGCTTTGGCAGCGTCTTGGCCTGATAGGCCTTGTCTTCGGCATCATCGGCTGTCTGAGCGCGGCAGCTGTCTCGATCCTGGATGTCGACCCGCCCCCCGTCGTTGTCCCCTATGATCCCGCCACCGGCTTTGCACTCCCCGCGGCCTCGGTGGGCGCCTCCTCGGTGACCGCCAACCAGGCGATCATCGAGGCGGAGGTGTTCCGCTATGTGGCCGACCGGGAGGTCTATAACCAGCTCGACAACGATCTGCGCATCCGCAGCGTCCTGCGCCGCTCGGGCGGAGCTGCCGAGAGCGGGCTGCGCCAAATCTGGAACAGCGCCAACGAGAATTACCCGCCGACGGTCTATGGCCCCAATGCTCGGCTCGACGTGGAAATCCTCAGCATCAACCGGATCGGAACCAACCGCGCGACGGTCCGCCTGCGCAAGCGCCTGACGTCCATTAACGGCACCCAGACCGGCCTCTTCACTGCGACGCTTCTCTTCGAGTTCCGCCCGGAGACCCGCCGCTCCATCGATGAGGTCTGGACCAATCCATTCGGCTTCACCGTCCTCGAATATTCCATCCGCTCCGACAGATTGGAGAACTGACGTTGTTGTTTATAAGATCGCTTATTTTTGTCATTGCCCTGTTGCCCGGCCTCGCCTCTGCCGAAGCCATCCCGCGTGGCGGTCCCAACGACAGCCGGGTGCGCTTGGCCACCTACCAGGAGGGTCAGGTCTACCGTCTCAGCGTGTCGCTCACCCATGTGACCACCATCGAGTTCGGCGAGGGTGAAAGCATCCGCTCAATCATCGCGGGCGACACCGAGGGCTTCGAGATCGACGGCGTCCCGGGCGGTCAGGCCTTCGCGATCAAGCCTGTGGCCCGCGGGGTGCATACCAATGTGACAGTCTATACGAACCGCCGGAGCTACTACTTCAACGTCCAGGAGGTCCGCAGCCCAAAATTTTACGTGGTGCAGTTCCGCTATCCGGAGGGCGATGCGCGCCCGACCCGGGCCATCGCCGCCCAAGCGCCGAACTACAATTACGGCGCCAGCGCGCGGACCGAGTTCACGCCAACGCGCATCTGGGATGACGGGACGTTCACGTATTTCGCGTTTCCGCGGAACGCGCCTGTGCCCGCGATCTTCCGCTACGCGGGCGGCCGTGAAAGCACGGTCAACACGCAAACCCCTGAAGACGGCGTGATCCGCGTCAGCGGCGTGAACCGCCAGTGGGTCCTGCGACTTGGCGAAGAGGTGGTCTGCATTGAGGCGATCCCGCCCGCGGAGGCCGCCTCATGAGCGACACCGAGAACACCGAGCTGGAAAAACGCCTCGCCGCCCTTGAGACAGGCAGTGCCCGCGCCCCCACGGCGGCGCAGCGCCGGTCGCCCCTTCTCGCGCTGATCGTGGTCCTCGTCATCGGCGCAGGTGGTGCCCTGCTTTATCTCCTCTCACAGCCCGACGAAGAGGAAGCCTTGCCAACGGCCACCCCGGACGTCTTCCAAAACGAAGGGGATGGCTTTGGCGCTATCGAGACCTTGCCCCCGCCCGAGCCCGAGGTTGTGTTCGTCGGACCAGACCCCGTCGAGCCCAACGCGGAGCTTCTGGCGCAGATCACCGCCCTGCAGGCTCAGATTGAGGAGTTGCGCAATGCCCCTGAACCGGTCGTCGAGGACAACACCGCCGCCGCAGAGGCGATCGACGCGCTGACCGCTCAGATCGCAGCGCTGCAAGCCGCCTCGGAAGCCGCACAGCAACGGTTCCAGGACGAACTGACGGCGCGGGATCGAAGTCTTGAACAACTCCGCATGGATCTGGAACTGGCCCAACTCGAGGCCAGCCGACCCCAACCCGCCCCAGCGGGCCCCACGGAAGATGAGCTGCGCGCACGCGAGCAAGAGCGACTGCGCCGCGAGGAAGAAGCCCGGCGCATGGCCGAGCTGGAGCGCCGCGCCGCGGAGGAACGCGCCTTTCAGGAGCGGCGCATCACCTCGCCCACCATCGCGTTTGGCGGTGCCTCCGGAGCGAATGAAACGGCTCTGACCGAACGGACCTTTGGCGAGGTGACGGATTTCGTGCTGAACGGTGCGTTGCCCTCCACCGTGACGCAGGCCGAGGTGATCGCCAATCCCTCCAACACGATTCTACAGGGCACCATGATCCAGGCCGTCATGGAAACTGCCCTCGACAGCTCCCTGCCCGGCCAGACCCGTGCCGTGGTTTCCGAGGATGTTTACAGCGTCGATGGCGCGCGCCTTTTAATCCCCCGCGGATCCCGTCTCGTCGGGCGCTACCGCGCTGGCGTCGATATCGCGCAGCGCCGCGTCACGATCGCCTGGGACCGGATCATCCTGCCCGACAACCTGACCGTCCAGATCAGCTCCTTCGGAGGTGATGAACTGGGCCGTTCTGGCGTCACCGGTTTCGTGGACACACGCTTCGCCGAGCGTTTCGGGTCGGCCGCCCTGATCTCGCTGATTTCCGCCGCACCAAGTGCCGCCGCCTCCGAGGTCCAGGATGAGACTACCGCCGACGTTCTCGAAGACGTTGGCGATGATCTGGCAGATGCCACGGACAGCGTCATTGGTGATTACCTCTCCATCGGCCCCGTCATCTATGTCGACCAAGGCGCACGCGTCACGGTCATGGTCGATCGCGATCTGGAGATATTCTGAGCCCATGTCGCTGAGCTATCTCGAAACCTCGCTTGACCGGATCGACGCCGCCGCCCGCGACGATGTCATCGAGATCTGCATCAACCCAGACGGAACCTGCTGGGGCGAATTCCAGGGCGACCATTTCATGCGCGCGCTGGACCAGAGGCTCACGGCCGTTCATGTCCGGGACCTCGGCAACCAGATCGCATCCTCGGCCAATACCACGATGAGCAAGGACCGCCCCATCGTCTCGGTCTCGATCACCTATAAGGGGCGCCCGATCCGCGCACAGGTCATCACCCCGCCCGCCGTGCTCTCGGCCATGTCGATCAGCCTACGGTTCTTCTCAAGCCTGCCACTCGAGGGCATTGCGCTCGATTTCCTCTACGGAAAAGAGCGCAAGCTCGAAGATCTGCGGGTGGAAAAGAAGCGCGCCTTGCGCGCCGTGGTGGCCGCGGGTTTGATTGATGATGCGCTTGCCTTCTGCGTCGAGAACAAACTCAACATGATCGTCTCGGGCGGCACCTCCACCGGCAAGACCGTCGCCGCGCGCAAGATCCTCTCTCACGTACCGGCCGAGGAACGCATCGTGACCATCGAAGAAGCCGCCGAACTTCTGCCGACCCAGCCAAATGCTGTGACCCTCATCGCCAATCGCGACGCGGAATTCCAGACCGCCGATGTGCTGCTCACCGCGACGCTGCGCATGCGCCCCGACCGGATCATCCTGGGCGAGGTGCGTGGCAAGGAGGCCATGACCTTTCTGGAAGCTATCAACACCGGCCATGGCGGGTCCATGACCACGCTGCATGCCGAAACCCCGCAACTGGCCGTCCAGCGGCTCGCGATCGCCGCGCTCAAGACCGAGATCCCGATGACCTATGCCGACATGATCCAGTACATCGAGAACTCCATCGACGTGATCATCCAGGCCGGTCGGCATGACGGCAAACGCGGCATCACGGAATTCTACCTCCCCGGCGCAACTGAGATTGGAACTTCCCCATGAAGGCATTTGAATACGATATCCTGTCCTTTCCGGTGAAGAAGCAAAAGGACTACGACGAGATGCGACGTGTCTTGAACCAGCGCGGCGCGGAAGGATGGGAGGTCATCACCGCCGAAGCCGGCGATTACGGCTACACCACTTTCTTGAAGCGTGAGACTGGTACAATGAAGGCGGCATCGGAATGACACAGACTATTGCAGTCGCTGGCCTGCTCTTGATCTTTGGCACAACTGCTGGCGTAGCAGAGCGGAACCTGATCCCGACGCTCGACAACCACCCAAATGTTTGCCCAGACCAACCACCCGAGCCGGAATGGATGCAGAACATCAATGTGCGCGAATCCTATAAGCGCCTTTTGATCCAACAGATATATCGGGCTCAAAGCATGGAGCGCGTCGTAGACTCGCAAAACTGCGACTGTCCCACACGGTATCCAACTTGGGAGGACGCTGTACGCTTCTACACCAAGCGCTATGCTTCATCTAAATACTGGGACGTTGTCGAAGCGACGTCCGAATACCGACGGCAGGCAAATGAACTGCGGCGCGCCGCCATGCCAATCTGCGAAGCAGTTGGCAACTGGTAGCAATCCATGAGTGTCGTCACCTACTTCGTGGAAACGGCCGAAGGGTATCTAGATACCGCCGCCGAAACTCAGTTTGGTGCGGTCGCAGCAACGGTCGGCACGTTGCTGGTTCTGGGCACAACTCTGGTTGTCATTCTGGTTTTCATCAACATGATCTACCAGTATCGCGCCATGGACGGCCAAACTGCCTTTTGGCTGGCCGTGAAGGTCGGACTGATAGGGGTCTTCGCGGCCAACTGGGTCCAGTTCAATGCGCTTGCCTCAGCAATACTGAATGGAATCGACAGCATTGCCGGGGCCCTTGTGGCTTCTGTCGGCGGCGGATCACCTGGCCCGTCCGGTACCTTTGCAGAGGAATTTGACGAACTGATTGCAGCGCTCGGCGACTATCTGAATGCTGCGGGGTCCGAGCTGAACTGGATGGCCGGTGCCTTGTTGGACACACTCGGGGTTCTGCTGCTCTCGATTCTTGGCGGGTTGGCGGCGTTCATTGTTGTGGCGTCCCGGCTCATGATCGCTCTGCTAATTGGCATCGCGCCAGTGATGATCTTCTTGACCCTGTTCGAGGTGACCAAGGATTATTTCGCGCGCTGGTTATCCGCGCTCATTTCATTCGCGATGTATCCGATCGTAGTCGCCGGCGTGTTCGCGACGATCACGGGGGTCTCTCGGGCGCTTCTTGCCGAGCTTGGCGACCCAGAGGGGGCCTCGAACATAGGGGCCCTTATCCCATTTTTCATGATGGTGCTGATGGCAAAGGGTTTCATCATAGCAACGCCCTTCCTGGTTCGGTCGATTTCTGGGAACATCATGATGCCGGCACTCTCGGCCGGGTTCGGGGGAAGCTATGCCTTCGCCAGAGGGCTTGCAGGTAGCCAACAAGTTTACAATCGCTATGCCATTGGTGGCGCCACCGGGGCCGAATACGCAGCCCTTCGAGCGCGACAATTCTTCGGCGTGCAAGCCTTGCCGAGCCGGCCAAATACTGCTGGAGGGCCAACTGCAGCTCGTCCGGGTGACGCAACCGGAACAGGCGCCCGAATGCTGGCACAGCTTTCGAGACTCGGCAGACTGGGCAGACGATGAACAGCCTAATTACGACTTTTTGCACCGATCAGCGACGGCAGATACTGCCAATGACCCATTTCGTTAGGATTCTTGTCTTTGCTGCTCAATGGACTTGCTCTTGTCTGGCACAAAAACGCCCGTACAATGGATTTAATGTTCGTAGAAGTGCGAAGCTTTGGTCTCTTGCTACGAAAGTCGATGCAGAGGTCTCAATGGGCATGAAATTATTCCAGATATTTCGGACGAAGGAACGGCAGGACGACACACCTTCTGAATGGAGGATACTAATGAAAGCTCTTTCCAAACGCCTTATCAGCCCTTTTGGTCAACCTTCTTACGTTTTCTTCTTCTTGGCCTCTATGATGATCGGTGCGACGGGTGTTTGGGTGGCGGTGGCGGAGGCATGGCTTACGCTGGCAGCTCCGAGCCAAACTGGAATACCGCAAGTAACCTCGTCGAGCATTTGGCAAGATCCAAGCGTTGCCAAGTCAATTCTCACGTTCTTTGCAGGCCTAGGATCATTGTCATGTATGCAAATTATTGTCGTTGAGGATACACAAAAGAACCTCCGTTCTTTTGCGATTGTGCTCCTACTGGCCATAATTTTTCTAGCAATTATGGCTGCTCTCAAAGATCATGTATCACAAGGGGATGGCTTCATCTATCTGATTTCAGGCACAATTATTGCAGTTCTTACTTGGTGGATCGCGAACTGGGATGACGGCAAATACTCGCAAGTACCTGCAGTCGAGGCGCTTGGCGGCGAGTTAGACGATGCAGTCGCAGGTGACAACGGTGGATTCAAGCTATGAGCGCGGACCAAGTTTCATCTGAGTTTGCTCGGTTTCCAGCAATTCGCATTGAACAGCCATTGGGTGAGTTCTATGCTGTCGCGATTCCAGCAAAAACCCTACTTAAAGTCTGCTATACGGATCGCCTTCGAGCAGTGATGGACGGTGATAGCTATCGATTGGATGGGTCGCAGAGAGACATCGATCAAAAACGTATCAAAGAAATTGGTCGGTACATCGGCACTTCCGAGGTGGCGTTCCCGAACTCAATAATCCTCGCAGCAAATTACGTTATGGCGGATGGCCTGTCTTTGAGTGACACCACCAAAAAGTGGAGAGTTGAAGAGGACACCGAAGGGAGTGGATGCTGTCAGTTGGTCATCCCTACTTCGGAACCGATAGCGCCAATTATTGATGGGCAGCATCGCCTATTTGGGTTTACGGAAGCCGCTGAGCGACGCCTTGGAATGTCCATCCTGTGCTCGGTATTTCTGGACCTCCCACGGCCATATCAGGCATATCTTTTTGCTACCATCAACTCTACCCAGAAACCGGTAGACCGCAGTCAAACTTATGAACTCTTTGGATACAACATTGATGAAGAACCACCGGAGTTTTGGTCTCCTGAGAAGCTCGCGGTTTTTTTATCTAGGAAACTCAACACAGATCCATCCAGCCCGTTGTATCGTCGTATTTTGGTAGCGGCGGAAAATGACTTTGCTATAACGCGAGTGACCTGCCCCCCGAAACTTCCCTCAGTTTAATGTAGAGTTTGCTCAACCTTTGAAGGAGCAAACAAATGCGACAGAGCCGTTTTACCGAAGCCCAAATAATCGGGATGATCAAAGAACAGGAAGCTGGGATGCCGACGGCAGAGGTGTGCCGCAGGCATGGCCTGAGCCCGGCGTCGTTCTACAAGTTCAAAGCCAAGTATGGTGGCATGAACATTTCTGACACTCACCG
>NZ_JAXGFR010000029.1:0-19738 GCF_041008775.1 Pseudophaeobacter sp. C1-32P7
ATTTGAAGGCGACCCTGGAAGCCATCGCCGCCGGTCACCCGGCCAGAAGGATCGACGAGCTGCTACCTTGGAACTTCACCCCGTCAAGCTGAACAGGCGTGGGGTGGCGACAGCGCTTACAGACAATCGTGGTGTTGGCCGGGATCGGTCTGACGCAATGGATGGGCTGGTGGTGGGCCGACCCGGTCGCGGCGCTTCTGATCGTGCCCTACGTTGCGTGGGAAGCGTTTGAGGCCACCAAGGATGCGCGGTCGGTCGAGCCGGAGGAGGCCGACGCTACTGCCGACGCCTGACGTTGCGCATGATGAACCGGGATTTAGGCATGGGCGGCAGTTCTTCGGTTTCCAGATCCAGATCCTGATCTGGCACTTCGTAGTCGATGGCGTTCACGAAGAAACTGCAAAACGCCTTCATCTGGCTGATCGCGATCCACTCGCCCGGACAACGGTGGTTCCTGTGGTGATCACCACCGCCCTGCGGAATGAAGTCGTAGGGGGTGACCTCCCGATCGTGAAACCGCTCGGGCCGGAACTCTTGCGGCGCGTCCCACGAGCGAGCGTCGGTATTTGTGCCGTAGAGGTCGAGCAGAACCCTGTACCCTTTGGAAAAGCGATATCCGCGCCACTCGAAATCACTCTTCACCCGTGCCGCGACCGCGGGAAAGAACGGATACAGACGGCGGACCTCTTGCACGAAAGGTTCGAGCTGTCCCTCGTCGTCCTTCAGCTTTTGCCGCCACTCGGGATGCCGATGCAGGGCATGCGCCGCCTGGGCGATGAACGCAGAGACGGCGACGATCGGGCGTACTACGTTCAGAAGCTCCACGGCGGCAACCTTGGAGGTCAGCAGCTCCCCATTCAGATCGCGCCACGTCGCGACGACATGGGCGGCGCTTTCCTGTCCTGTCTGAAGGCTTCCGTCGCGCAGCCGTTCAATAATCCCGGCTGTCCAACGCTCTGCGCGATGCCGCGCCAGACGCGCACCCCAGTGCTTCCAGCCGACCGCCCCCGCGTCTTGGAAGAGCGCCGTCATCTGCGCCGTCCGCGTCTCGACCTCCGCTTCGGGAAGCGGCACGCCCGACCAGGCGCAGGCAGCTCTGGTGAGGATTTCGCGCACTTCGTCGTAGAGAACGACCTTCTCCGCCGCTTGCCAGTCCCGTGCGTAGCGGTCCAACAGGTCCCGCGTCGTGTTTTCGAGAGCTTCGATCCGCTCCGACGCCATGAGTGACATAAACATCCGCTTCCGATGACGGTGGGCCTCGCCATCGAGCCCCTGGATGCCCTTTTCGCCGAGCAGGGTTCTCTGGATACGCTTCGGCATCGAGCCTGCGCGCACGAGCCCATCCTCGGAATAGAAGACCTCCGCAGCTGCGGCACCAGTCATGCAGATCGTCTTTTGAAAGAGGATGCGGGTCTCGAACAGGTCGCCCTCAAGATCGCGGCATGTGTCCGGAATGAACTCATATGGGTTGCGCAGCAGGGCAAGCGTGCTGTCGATGCCCTTTGCGGATGGAATGCTGGACATCGATTATTTCCCCGTAACGTTTTCTTCTCGGTGGTTACGTTCGGGCTTGTTCTGCGCCGAGCGGAAGCTGTCCCAGAACAGCAGGGCCGCACCGCAGAAAATCGCCACATCCGCAAGATTGAAGGACGGCCAGTGGTATGTTCCGTAATGGAAATCCAGAAAATCCGGGACGGCCTGATAACGCAGCCGGTCGAGGACATTGCCGAGCGCGCCGCCGATGATCAGACCGAGAGCGGCAGCCGTCAGCCTGTCCGGCGCGCGCCACAACCAGATCAGCAGCCATGCCACGATCACGCCAGCAAGCGCGATGAGACCCCACCAAGGCACGATCCCGCCCAGCATACCGAAGCTGACTCCATCGTTCAGAACCCGCACGAGATTGAGAAAGGGTAGAACCTCGACGCCGCGCTCAAGCGCCGGTGTGTTCAGCGCAAGCGCCTTGGTACCCTGATCGAGGCCGAACGCCGCGATCGCGCAGAGCCCGCCCAGAACGCGGCTGTTCATGCCGCTGCCTTCAGATCGGCCCGCGCATCGCGGATGATTGCCCAAGACGAGTGCAGGAACAGTCCGGCGATGCCGAAGGCGACGATGAGGTCCGGCCAGGCGCTGCCCAGCCACGCCACGAGACCGGCGGCAACGACAACCGCCGCATTGCCGATGGCGTCGTTGCGCGAGAATAGCCAGACGGCCCGCATGTTCGCGTCGCCCTTGCGGAACCGCAGCAGCGGCAGAACGGAGATGACGTTGACGACAAGGGCGATCATGCCAAGCAGGCCCATTAGACCTGCATCCGGCGTCGTCCGTTCGAAGACTCGCACGATGGTCGTGCCGAAGACGCCAAGGCCGAGCAGGCCGAGGAAGATGCCTTGGATCAAGGCCGACCGTGCCCGCCAGGCGAGGCTCCAGCCGATGGCCAGCAGGCCAAGGAAGGTGATCGCGCCGTCGCCGATGAAATCGAGCGCATCGGCCTTCACGGCCTGTGACCCGGCGATGAACCCGCCGATCATTTCAACGACACCGTAACCCACGTTCAGGATCACGACGATCCAGAGCGCGCGTCGGTAGGCCGGGTCCTGATGGGCGGGATTCGGCGGAATGTCTCCATCGCCTTCGATCCGGTCGAAGCCGTAGCCGGTCACCGCAACGGCCTTTTCGATGTCCGGCAGGCGCGCTTCGGGGGCGCTCAGTGTCATGATGTGCGTCGCCGCCGACACCTTCACATCGTCAGCCGCGACTCCGGCCGACTGCGCCGCCCGCTCGATCTGCGCGGCATCCTTCGCGCAGTCCATACCGGAAACCCGGTAACGGACGGGCGGAACATCTGCCGTCGGTCCGGCACTTTCGGTGTTGGCCATGGTCGCGCTATTCCTGCTAGAATGAATTGAAGAACAACGTATCAGCGAGGAGTAATATGGCCCAAATCGTCGATGACCGCAAGAGCGCGACCATCGAGCGACGGGCGAAGCTGTTCCGCGGCTTCGCGGACCCGAGCCGCCTGGCCATCCTCGGTGCACTTTGCAACGAGCCATTGGCGGTTCACGAGATCGTCGAGCGGACCGAACTATCGCAACCCAACGTCTCCAACCATCTGAGGTGCCTGCTGGACTGCGGGCTTGTCGCCAGCGACCGCGAAGGGCGCTTCATCCGTTACCGTATCAGCAACCCGCGCATCACGGTCCTTCTGAACGATGTGGACGCACTTCTCGACGTGGTCGCAAAGGGTGTTGAGGCGTGTGACAATTATCGTGAGGCGTGAGTCAGAACGGACGGCCGGTCGACTCGGCGCAGATCGGTTGGAAAGATGTTGTCCGTGTGCAGGGTCCGACCGGAATCCTGCTGAGGTTCGACAAGCTGGCTTCGGAAGAGACACCATTCATGTATCACTGCCACATCCTCGAACACGAGGATGCGGGCATGATGGGGCAGTTTACGGTCACATAACAGGACCCCACCCGCTCGACACCGGGCGTCGTCAAGAGCTTACGTCTTCTTGCGGCGTTCTATCAGGTGCCGGTGTCGCCTTGTTGAAACGCATTACGGAGTATGTCTAGACCCGAACGGAGAACACCTCGCTAAGCTGCGGGTCCGCCGAAGCGGCCGTCCAGTCGCTCGGCAGCATTCGTCAAAAAGGGCTCGAAGCTGCCATTTTCTGCGTTGCGGAAGAGCATAGGTCATGCTGCCTCAGCGCCCTCCCCTGCCCTGCACGCCTCCGATCTGGCGATCAGATAGTCGCAGGCCCGCTGCGCGTCCGCGGCGTGCCGGAAGATTGCGCCCTTGTCCGACCGAAGAACGCGCAACCAGTTGTGGAGGTAGGCGGCATTCATCTCGAGCGTATGCGCGGTAAAGCCCAGCGTCTGACCCAGGAACACCGAGGTCAATTCCGCGACGATCTCCTCGCGAGCATAGGACGTGTTGCCAAACTTCGAGAACCCGAAATCGCGGTTCAGCCGATGGGGGGCTTTTGTGGCATGGGCCAGCTCATGGGCCCAGACCCCGTAGAAATTGCGCGGGTCCTGAAACCGCGTGATGGACGGCATGTAGACCTTGTCCACGGGGGGCAAATAGTACGCCTCCGTGCCCGTGAAGACGGTTGTGATGTCGATGGCATCGAAAAACGCTTGCATGTGCGGGATGGGCTCGGACGGCGGATGCTCGGGCACGGGCTCCGGGTCAGGGTAGAAACTGTCGGGCAAGCCCTCGATCTGGCAGGCATTGAACACGCGGTAGGATTTCTGGAAGCGGAAGATGCGGGCTTCCTCGGAGTGATCATCCCCGCTGCTACGGTCGTCCTCGCCATCGGCGTCTTTCCGGCTTTGGCCGTAGTAGACAACGACAGAGGACTTCTCGCCTTTGCGCACCTTCGCGTCCAAGGCATTGGTCTGAGGCAGCGTCATCCAGAAGGGCGAGCTGTGGCCCGCCATCACGGTGCGCATCGTCAGCAGGAAGTTGTTGACCCCCTGGTAGGGCTCACCCCCCACGCGCAGGGGGCGAGAGCTGCCGCCTGCGGTCCAGGGCTTTCGCCAGGGCAGGACGCCGCGCTCGATGATGCGGATGATTTCGTTTGTGATGACCTCTGAGGCATCGAATTTGGGCGTACGGGATCGGGCCATGGCTGGCCTCCTTTTCGAGTTTTGGTGAGAGGGAGTGGTGACTAGGTTGACCGACAGGGGCGCGGATCGTTGGCGATCCCGGCACCGAGGGCTTCGACCATGTCGATGTAGGTGGCCAGCGACACGGACTTGCCGGGACCCGAAGAGTGAGGGTCGACCGATCCGTCCCGCACCACCCGCGGCAGGTTCGCGAAGGCAATCACATCGGTGACGGGTCGGATATCGATGAACGGCGTGCCACGTGCGACCGCAAGAGTGGCCAAGGGAAAGCGCTCGATCGGCGCGAAGGTCAACACGGTGGTCCAACCGAGATGGAGGAATGTCCCACCCTCCCCGCAGATCACATGCGCGTTTGGCAATGACGCCGCCTGCTTCAGATAGCCGAGATCACGCAGGACGGTCTGGCGTTCGAGCAGCTGTGCCAGCGCCCTCTGGCCAGTTCGGCGCAGCTCTCTATGCCGCCACCAGGAGGCGGCGGTTGCGCGGAGCACGCGCAAGACACCTGATTGCATAGGAATGCCCTTCATCCGGAACGGCAGACCGGAACCCGGCCCGGACCCATCTGAGGGACCCCAAAGGCCCTCATCCGTCAGTCACAAAACCCGAAGAACACTTTCTCTTTTTCCGGCCCCTTTGGGCACACAACAAAACCGAAAAGCCCGGCCCTTCTGCCGAAGCCATTGATTTCATGCAGCAATTCCAGATCGGCAGGCAAGATCGGCAACGCATATCGGCAAAACCTTGCTTGAAAGTACGAAATGTGTTTATTTTTCAGATACTTTGCAAACATGGAAGATCGGCAAAATGCTGGAAAAACCCGCCAGGATCGAACCCTGCTTCTTCGAGGAGCATATTCCTACAGAACTGGCAGACCTTTCGGTCGACATCCAGAGGGAAGCCACCGGGCTGGGACAAGGGTTGCATCCTGACAGCGCAGCTGAGCTTGCCGATCTCGTCCGTGTGATGAACTGCTATTACTCCAACCTGATCGAAGGACACAACACGCGCCCCCGCGATATCGAAAGGGCGCTGGCTGGTGCCGAGCTTGAGGAAGAAACCCGTCCCCTCGCCCTTGAGGCCCGGGCGCACGTCATCGTTCAACGGGCCATCGACGAGATGCATCGCAAGGGCACCCTGCCCCGCCCCACATCCGTCGAATTCCTGACTTGGGTCCATAAGAGCTTCTACGACGAGATGCCGAATGAGTTTCGGGTCATCGAACATCCCGACGGCACACAAGAGCCCATCGTTCCGGGACGCATGCGCCAGGATGATGATCGGGAAGTTGCGGTCGGGCGCCACCTACCTCCTTCATCGTCGCGCGTCGCGGCATTCATGGACCACTTCGACAAACGATTTCAGATTGCGGCGCGGTCTTCGAGCGGACGGATCATTGCGATCGCCTCTGCGCATCACCGGCTCAACTACATCCACCCTTTCCCGGATGGTAACGGCCGTGTCAGCAGACTGATGTCTCATGCCATGGCCCTCACAGCGGGGATTGGTGGCCAAGGGCTCTGGTCCGTATCACGTGGGCTGGCCCGCGGGCTAACCGATCGGGGCGAGTACAAACGGATGATGGATCTGGCCGACAGTCCACGCCGCGGAGACCGCGACGGACGGGGGAACCTGTCAGAAGCGGCACTGAAGACGTTTAGTGAATGGTTCCTAAAGGTGACGCTCGACCAGATCAGCTTCTCAGCAAGATTGTTCGATCTCGGCGGATTGGACCAACGGTATCGTCGTCTTGTTGCAGATACCATCGATGACAAGCGAGCGCCGGAACTAATCTCGGCGGTTCTTCGTCATGGGGCACTGGAACGAGGCGATGCGCAGATTGTGCTCAAGACGTCCGAGCGTACTGCTCGCAACACGCTGAGTAAACTGACCGCCGCCGGATACATGACGTCCGTCTCGCCGAAGACGCCGGTTCGGTTGGCGTTTCCGTTGGATTATCGAGAGCGGCTCTTTCCAAACCTCTTTGGAGACGGTGACATGCCCGTGTGACTGGCAACCGAAGCACCCTGTTTCTGGCCAAGTCCGCGAGCGCTGCCTCTGACCGTGTTGGAAAGAAGTTCACAGCTGTGAACTATCCCGAGCTATCCTACTTGTCAGCCGAGTTCACAGCTGTGAACTCATCATGCAGCATCCCGCCGCATCAAGGCCATGATCATCGGACCGCAGGAGAACTCCCCAATTGCTGCCTTTGAAGATAGGGTTCTCAAGTAGCCTCCAGGTGATCGGATATCCGCAAACCGTTCAAGCATTGCAACGATCACAACAGACGCTTCTTCGGGACCCATATAGCGTTTCGCCTCGTCCCACGCGGACGGGGAAATACCCATCATGGGCCTGACCACATCAGCTACACGGACCAGATCGTGCCAGTGGCGAACAGGCTGCTCGGAATAAGCTTTGAATTCCTGACAGGAGGCGAGGACGAGACCAAGCGGTATATTCGGCATCAGTTGATCGTCAGTAATTGCCGTTGGGTTCGCCTCATCTTCAGAACACAGAGGGCTATCGGCAACTTCTGGAATATCGCGCGCAACGCCTCCGCGCCGCGCTTTTTCTAAGCGAGGTTCAAGATCATAAGAGTCTTTATTTGAATTCTGATAGTGCTGCTCAGAAACAGCATCATTGGTGCTCATATTTTCTGTTTCACAGCCATCCAGAAGGTTTCTGGCGTGATCTAAGGCTGACCCCAAAGAGTCTTCGATGCGCCTAAGGTCTTCCATTTCGAGTTTTCTGCGAAGATCTCGGGCCATTAGGGCCGCAAGATCAGAGAATTGGTCCCAGACGCCCTGATCCGGACGAAGTGAGCGCCCGTACTCGGCCAGCCCTGCGAGGTCACGCCGCATGAGGCTCACAGTGGTACGTAGGCGCTTGTACCGCTCTTCTGCGGCCCGGACGGTCTCAGCGGCCTCACAAACCTCCTGGAAGCGTCGAACGAGCGGAGAGAGGTCGAACCCAAACGCAACCTTTTCGTCGCCGTAGCGGCGGGCATAGCGCTTCCCATTGGGGCTATCGCGCCGGACAACAAAGCCAGTCTGCACAAGGTTGGAGAGGTGGCGCCGCATCGTCGAGCAGGGCATGCCGTTCAGGCGCTCGCAAATCGCCTTGTTGGACGGATGTACAATCAATTCGCTGTCATTGCCTCCGAGAATTGTCGCTTGGTGAAAGCTGACCAGCGCCTGAAGCACCGTCAAATCCCGATCGGACAAGCCGAACGCGACTCGAGCGGCAGCGAGCTCCCTCAGGACCTCCCACTTGTTGGCGCCGACTGGGGGCAGGTCTTCCTGGGTCGCTGCCTGATGTTTCAGGATGGCAGCATCTATCGTTCGCCGGAACGGCGTTACGGGCGTGTAGTCCATTTTGTCATTCACGAAGACAAAAATATCCCGGTCCGCGAATCACTTTGGACTTGCGGAAAATAGCTCCGGACACTACCTTGAAGGTGCTAGAAACAAGTTAGGGTCTCGTGGAGTGGTCGCTTTGCGGGACCTTTTCTTTTGCCTTTTCGTGCCTCCTTCTTTGATTTCTGCTCTTCCTCAGTCTTCCGACCGCTGCTTCCAGCGTTCGTGAAGGTCTTCAATCATGTCATGCACTTGCGTCTCGACCCAATCGGCGAAGTCTCCATCCGCCAACTCGATCGATAGGCCCTTGGCAGTGCGTTTGACCGTGCCGCCGCGTTTGCCGCCGATCTTCAGCGGGACGCTGGAAGGTGGGGCAGGGGAGGGCGACTTGGCCGGTTTAATCGCCTTGGTCACAGCCTTTTCTACGGCCAGGAACGTTTGGATGGACGGGTCATTGGTAGAGGCAATGTCATCCACCACCATGGAGGTCTCGGCATTTTCACGTGCCTCTTTCGCGATCCCGATAAGGTCCTCGCGGTCCAGACCATTCTCGTCGATGGCCCGACCAAGGGATTCCCATCGGGGTCGGCCAATGCCATGGGCGGCGCCAATGGCGCGTACCAGATCCGGCCCGACCATGTCCGCGATCGCGATCGCCATAGATATGGACGACTTCGTGACGGTAAGAATTTCTGCAACCTGAGATTGATTTCCGAAGCCGGACGACACAAGGTCCTTTGCGAACAGGGCCTTTTCAATAAAAGACAAATCGCGCCGACCCATGTTCTCCGAAATCTGAGCACGCAGAGCGCTGTCGTCATCCAGGTTGGTGACTAACGCGCGAACCTTGGTAACCTTATCGGACTGACGGATCGCCTCCAGCCTGCGTCGCCCATAGACCAAAAGGTAGCGATCATCTTCACCCGGCGCACGTCGCACGAGGATCGGAACAGTCTGACCGTTCGCCTCAATCGCATCGCGCAAATCCATTACATCGGCCAGGTCAAGCCGGTCCGCCATACGCCCGTCTTCGATGCTCGCCGGGTCCAGTTCCCAAACATGATGGGAATCGACCGCGTCGCGGGCGGACCGAAGGGCGCGATTCGAGGTCATCATCGGTGTCACAGCACCTGTCTGAGGGGCAGGGGAGGGGGCCCCAGCTGCCGCGAGACTGTCCAGCATTGACATGCGCTTCTTCTTGCCACTGGTCATGTGCGCCCCCAGGTTTTCTGGATTAGGTCGGCGATCTCGTCATTTAGCGTATTCAGGCTCTCAATCGCGCGATCATAGGTGGAACGCGTGAACGCGCTGCGTTCCACTTCATAAAGTGTCTGCTTGGTCAGGCCCGCATCTGAGATGGCTGTAGACTTCAACATGGGCGAATTCAGCACGGCTTCGCCGTACATTGTTCGCAGGAAAGCCACGATGCGGTTCTGCGGCGCATCCTGCGGCTCGTAGCGGGTCAAAACATAGCGCATCCAGTCATGAGACATGTCAGCGCCGCTCTCGGCAATCACGTCCATGAGGTCGGCTGTCATGCGGAGGAATTGCGACATGGACATCACATCGAGCATCTCTGGATGGATGGTCACCAGAACGCCCGTGGCCGCGGACAGGGCGGACATGGTCAGAAAGCCAAGCTGCGGCGGGCAATCTATGACGACCACGTCGTAGTCCTCATCGACCTGGGCCAGCGCCTCCTTCACGCGGAAGAAGAAAAGTCCGGCATTGCCCTGCGCCAGCGCGCGCGGGGTGTCGTGCTCGAACTCCATCAATTCGAGGTTGCCGGGGATCAAGTCCAAATTGGGGATATAGGTCTTGCGGATGACCGACCGGATCGGCTCCGGGTCCTCATAGCGGATCGCATCGTAGAGAGTGCCGCCATCTTCGAGGTCCAATTCCGGCTGAACGCCGTGCAGCGCGGTGAAGGAAGCTTGTGGGTCAAGATCAATGCCCAGCACACGATATCCGCGCAGGGCAAGCCGTTGGGCGAGATGGGCAGAGGTTGTTGTTTTTCCGGACCCGCCCTTGAAATTCATCACGCCGATGACCTGAAGATGATCACCCTCTCGTCGTCCGGGAACGTAATCGCCCGGCTTGCGAGCGGTTTTTTCAAGGAGCACACGCAGCGCTTGGATATCCTGCGCCGAGTAAAGACGACGGTTGCCGGCGGTCAGCTCGGGAGAAGGCCCTTTGCCATCCAAGTTGAGTTTGCGAAGATAGGAATCGTTTACGCCGAGCAGCGCCGCAGCCTCACCAGAGGTGAATTTGCGCATGGTCTTCTCGGCATCGGGTGGAAACAGGCTCTCACGTTGCGAATGCAACTGGTTCGCCAGCCATTCCGAATGCTGGCGGATCACCGCGTTGAGATCCTCATGCACAAAGGTATTATCCATCTGCCCTCTCGCTTCCGAGACATCGCGTCTTTGGCGTGTTCACGGAAATTGACGTTTTTTGCCTCGTTTCCGTGACTATTGGCGCAAGAGTCGGATTCGCGCAAGGTTTTTCCACATCTAGTGGGCGGGTCGTCACCGAACACAAGGCTGTTAGGCTTCCTGCTGCATGGTGTAACGCACCGCATCTCACGAAAAGGGACAGGGGAGAACTCTTGTCGGAGGGCTCCAGCATGGCTTTGAGCGCACCAGAGCTTGCCTTTTGGCAGTTCTGGATATACATTATTGGATGTTTATCCATGCATGAGAGGACAAGATGCAAGTTGCCAAATGGGGAAACTCCCTTGCCGTCCGGCTACCCGCGGATCTTGTGAGAGAACTCGGCTTAAAGGAAGGCGATCAGGTCGACCTGGTAAAGGACGATGGAACCATTCTTGTGAGACGCCAACCTCGCGCCGATGAAGTTCTACAAGGGCTAAGGCGGTTTCGCGGAAAACTGCCCAAGGACGCGCGTCTAAGCCGCGACGCCGCGCATGAGCGCTGAATTCGCAGACACGAATGTTGTGCTCTACCTGCTCGACGATGGTCCAAAGGCTGAGAGGGCGGAGGAAATTCTGGGGCAGGGACCCCGGATCAGCGTTCAGGTCCTGAACGAAGCGATGGTAAATTGCCGACGGAAAGCTGGTCTCAGTTGGGAAGATACCGGAGCGTTTCTTGAGGGTATTAAGTCCTTATGCCCTGTCGAGGACCTCACGATTCAAACCCATCAAGTGGGTCGCGCGTTGGCAGCGAAGTACCAGTTATCGGTCTATGACTCGATGATCGTGTCTGCCGCGCTGATCGCTGGGTGCACGACGTTATGGACTGAGGACATGCACGACGGATTGCTGGTCGAAGATCGGCTGCGCGTCGTCAATCCATTTGCCTGACCAGCAACCCAAGTCGCTCCGCCCGTTCCAACAGCATCCTGACGGAGGACGGTTGCCAGCTTGTACGTCCCCGTGGAGTCCGCTCACGCATGGATTCCAATCGGTCGCAGATCGCCTGTAGCGTGATATCGGGGTCCGAACCTTTGATGGCCGCCACGATGGCAGGCAGGCGATCGTCGGTTTCGCGGCGTCCGGCGCGGCCAAGCACTTCATCGGGCAGAAACCCGTCGCGCACATATGCCTTTACGGCGCGAAGCAAGCGGCTTTGCGTCCAGCGTCGATCATGGGGCAGGGGGCCATTGATAATCTGCAAGACGTCTTCCCAAGCCATATCGGGGCGCAAGCGGCGCACATGGGGTACCCAATCCTGCGCGGTCTCGTTCAGGCGCTCCATGTAGCCGTCCTGTCGCGCCAGCCGCACCTTGCGCAGCGCGACGGGATCCTTGGCGCTTAGCCCAGGATTGCCACCAACGCGACCCTTGGCGCGCGCAGAGGCAAGCCCGGCCTTTGTGCGTTCGCGGATCAGAGCGCGTTCGAACTCGGCTGCGGCGCCCAGAACCTGCAGCGTAAACTTGCCCTGCGGTGAGGACGTGTCGATCGGGTCTTGCAGGGAGCGGAAGAAGGCACCCTTCGCCTCCAGACTCTCGATCACCTCGAGAAGATGCGACAAGGACCGCGCAAGCCGGTCGATCCGCACGACGACCAGCGTGTCGCCGATCTGAACGCGTTCGAGAACGCGCGCAAGCACTGGCCGCGCGCGATTGCCGCCTGAGGCGTGTTCTTCGAAGATTTCGACGCATCCCGCGATTTGCAGGGCCTCAGACTGGGGCAGGGGTGTCTGATCCTCTGTCGATACGCGCGCATAGCCAATCAGGGGCATGAAATCCGGCCGTTTGCAATTTAAGATATCTCCAATAAACGACCGTTTGTAAACGAATGCAAGCAAGCGTTCTTTCGTCGTGCTAGCGCACAATCCCTTGGTTTCCTTGCACTGAGCGCGATCTGAGAGGTTCCGCCGGCAGTCGCGCGCGCGTACTATATAAAGGGCGCAAGCAACTGCCGTAAAATCGCTTGGGTAATGTGCAAAAAGTCAGTATTTTGAACATATGAAGACGCAAGCATTTACTTTTGATGATGATTTCGACGACCCCCTTGTCACAATCGAGCGGGATGAAGAGGCTAACGAAAACGATCTCTGGTTTCTGCCTGGGCCACTCGAAGAAGAACCGAATAATTTGCCTCCAGGGCCACGGGCGGAACCGCCCGACACTGCTGTCATCGACGACTGGGCAAAGGCAGAGGGGGTTCACGCTGCGCGACTGGCAAGAGTGGCTGGACGCCTGGGAGCTCTGGATGACCGGCTGCTGCGCGGTCCGGAAGGCTGGCGGCACCGGCTCGCGCTGATTGAGGCGGCAGACCTAAGTTGGTTCGCAGGAGATCGGGTGAGTTCTGACCGTCTGGCTCTCTGGATATCAATGCGGCTCTCGGGCGCGCAGGATGATCCGGAAGCGCTGGCGAGGGTTGGATGGGCTGTTCGGCGCCTGACAGGCAGTCCCGGACCGAAGGTTGACTTGGCGGCCTTCCTGGATCGCCGCGATCCCGAAAACATTGAAGACAGCGCTGAGCGGCTCAAAGATCGCGCGGGCGGATGGCTGGACGTCATGGCAGCCGCAGCCGATCTCCACCCAATCACGCGGGCTTGCATGGGCTTTCATCTCTGGAGCCTGGCGGGCCTCGGACACCACGGCTACCAGATCGAAGCCGCCGTCACCGCGTCCAGGATCGCGGTTGACGGTGGAAGCGGTGCCATATTTGCACCGCTCGCTATGGGCGGGGCAGGGGGGCTGCGCGCCTCTGGCTTGCCGTTTGAGCGGTTGGACCGCTGGCTGGATGGCATGGACAGCGCCATTTTGACTGCGATGCGTCATCTGGATGGTATCGAAGTATGGGGGGGTCGCGCGAAGAGTGCGATGGCGCAACTGTCGGGTCGTACACCAGTAGCATTGCATGAAGTCCTCACGGAATGGCCTTTGACCTCCGCTCCTATGGCCGAGGCTTTGACCGGTGCGAGCCGGGCTGCTGTGCAACGCAATCTGGCCCGGTTGGAAGGAAAGGGCTTGATACGCGAGATGACAGGGCAGGGGCGCTTTAGAATGTGGCGGATCGACATCTAGGTGCTTTGGCAAACCCTATGTCAACCCGACCTTGCGGGTAAGCAGCCATTCGTTCTGCGTGCAGAGAACGCCAGCAAAGAGTCCACTTTGACCAATGTGCCGCGGTGTACGAATGTCCGGATCAGCGATGTCGGGAGCGCCTGTGTCCAGTCGCGTTCACGTTCTGCGGCTCAGAAGTGCGTTGCCCAGCGAGGATGGCTTTCATCGATTACCAGGGCATGGCTGTGCGTGCGATGCCCTTTCAGGTGGGGATGATCGAGTGGCAGGTTGCTATGCGTGTGTTCAAGCTCTACGGGATCGCCGGATGGCCAAAGCTTCAGCGCAGCAAGCATTCCGCTGGCGGCGAGAAGCGCCAGTCCGCTCAGCGCGGGAACGACGCCGTAAACCGTCAGCAGCCAGCCCGACAGTGGATAGGTCATCAGCCAGCATGCGTGCGACAGCGCGAATTGCGCCGCGAACAGTGCGGGGCAATCCCCGGCATGGGCGGACCGGCGCAGCAACCGGCCAGACGGGGTGAGGGCGGCAGAATATCCGAGACCCACCAGCAACCAAGCCCCCAGAAGGACGGACCAGCCAAGACCGGCCGTCAGAACCGTCACGCCCAGCCCCAGCAATGTCGCGACCATCAGTGCGGCACCGCCGAACATCACGGGCCGGTCCGGTAGCGCATCCAGAACGCGCGGGAGGACCAGCGCTGCCGTCATGGAGCCCGCACCGAAGGCAAACACTGTCCAGGCCAGCGCGCTTTCCGATAGGCCGAGCGATCCGCGCACCAGAACGACGGTATTGACCAGCACCATCGCCCCGGCCGCCGCTGCCGCAAGGTTTAGCGCAAGAAGGCCGCGCAGACGGGGCGTGGCCAGATAGATGCGGATGCCGCGTGTGGTCCGGTCGTAGATACCTCGCGGCTCCGACGGTTTCGGGTTGGGCAGGAGGACAGAGACCACCAGCAGCGCCGAGGCGGCGAAACCCGCAACCGTGCCGAGGAAAAGCGAATTGTAGGACATCACCGAGAGCAGAAGGGCCGCCAGCGTTGGACTGACGATGTTTTCCAGATCGTAGGCCAGCCGCGACAGAGACAACGCGCGGGTATAGAGCGCTTCCTCGGGTAGAACGTCCGGGATCGTCGCCTGAAAGGTTGGGGTGAAGGCAGCGGAGGCCGATTGCAGCAGGAAGATCAGAACGTGGACCTGCCAGACCTCGGTCACGAAAGGGAGGGCCAGCGCAACACCGGCACGCACCAGATCGAGTGTCACCAGAAGTGCGCGGCGTGGCACCCAGTCGGCGAAGGCCCCGGCGATGGGTGCGATGCCCACATAGGCCACCATCTTGATCGTGAAGACGGTGCCGAGGACGAGCCCCGCGCGATCCCCCGCAAGGTCGTAGGCCAGAAGCCCGAGGGCGACCGTCGCCAACCCGGTTCCCAGAAGCGCTAGGGCTTGCGCCAGAAACAGATGGCGGTAGGTGCGGTCGGAGAGAACATCGAGCATGGCGGGCCTCAGAGGTAACGTGCGATCGTCCGCAGTTCGGCGCGATCGGCCTCCGAGCCTTCGGTGTCGAGGCAATGGTCCATGTGGTCGTGAATCAGCGCCCGCTTGGCATTGGTGATGGCCTTTTCGACCGCCTGCATCTGTTGCGCGATCTCAAGGCACGGCTTGCCCGCCTCGATCATCTCGATCACGGCGCGTAGGTGGCCGTCAGCGCGTTTCAGCCGGGTGACAAGAGCGGGATGACTTGCATGGACTGGGGAAGTTGTCATAAGAACGAGTTATCCTCCCCAGGGGGATAAAACAAGGTGGTGCCACGACGCGCCACGAAAGAGACAAGCGGGCAGTCAGAGTTGATGACAACCTCACGGACAATCGGAAAGGTCGTATTCACAACGCTTCTCTGCGCGGCCGTACTTTTCTGGTCGGTTATGCCCACAACCTCGCACGCGCCTGCGATCCTCGACGTGCTTCAGGAGCACGCGGAAATGATTGCCGAGCACGGGCATTCGCATGGTCTGGAAGAAGACTTGGCTTGGGCCATGCACGGACACAGCCATGACAGGGTTGACCACGATCACAGTCAGGCGGTCGTGCCTGGCCCCGATCTGTCGCCGCATCCCATGGAGATCTACAGGACGGCTTGGCGGCTGGGTTCAGCCACGTCAAACCCTTTGCGGATATACCTGATCGAACGACCTCCGCGCACTTGATCGACCGCGCGCCGTCAGCGCGTTCCACACGATCATCAAACACACATACGGAGTTCAATCCATGACTACAGCCCATCGGGGCTGGACCGATCTCGGCATACGCCGGATCGTGATCCTGTCCTTAATAACGCTGTCGGCACTTGTTCTGAGTGCAGGCCACGCGTTTGCCCACAATGTCACCGAAGGTGACGCGGGCTACATCCAGGAAATCTGGGGGGTGAACATCATTCCCTTCATGTATCTCGGTGCCAAACACATGGTGACGGGATACGATCACATCCTGTTCCTGCTCGGTGTCGTCTTCTTCCTTTATAAAATGAAGGACGTGGGCATCTATGTCAGCCTCTTCGCCCTCGGACACTCGACCACGATGCTGGCAGGCGTCTGGTTCGGTTGGGGCATCAACGCCTATATCATTGACGCGATCATTGGCCTCTCGGTCGTTTACAAGGCGCTCGACAATCTGGGTGCCTACCAGCGCTGGTTCGGCGTACAGCCGAACACTAAGGCCGCGACGCTGATCTTCGGCTTTTTCCACGGCACGGGTCTGGCCACCAAGATACTCGACTACGAAATCGCGTCAGACGGGCTGCTGGCCAATCTCCTGGCGTTCAACGTGGGCGTCGAGCTTGGCCAGTTGATGGCACTTGCCGTGATCCTCATCGTCATGGGCTATTGGCGGAAATCCCCAAACTTCTTCCGCCAGGCTTACACCGCCAACGTCGTCATGATGTCCATGGGCTTCATCCTCATGGGCCTGCAAATCACCGGCTACTTCGTAGCTGCCTAAGAATCTAGGAGACAAAAATGTTCAATGCAGAAAAACCCAGCCTCGATGAGCTGCCGAGCTCCGCGCAGCTCATCCGTTCCACCGCCATTGCGGCGGCCAGCGCGGTCGTGATCCTTGTGACCGTGGTGCTTCCCGCCGAATACAACATCGACCCGACAGGGCTCGGCGGAGCAATCGGTCTGGCCGAGATGGGCGAGATCAAGACCCAGCTCGCAGGAGAGGCCGAGGCTGACAGGCTGATGGAGCTTGAAGGACAGGAGCAGTCGAGCCTGATGAACGACATCTTCGGGCTTTTTGTCGGCGCGGCACACGCACAGGAAGCCGAAGTCTGGCGCGACGAAATCACATTCACTCTGGCACCCGGTGATAGTGCCGAATGGAAGCTGGTGATGGAAGAAGGCCAGTCTGTGGAATACCGGATTATTGTCGAAGGCGGTCGGGTGAACTTCGACATGCATGGCCATGGCGGCGGCAACTCGATCACCTATGAGAAAGGCCGCGGCTCCACTGGAGACGAAGGCGAGATCATCGCCGCTTTCGACGGTGAGCACGGCTGGTTCTGGCGCAACCGCGACAGCTCTGATACGACCGTTACCGTTCAGGTGCGCGGCGAATACGCCGAGTTTAAGGACGCCAGTTAAGCTCAGGGGCTACCATTGCCACATCGCGCAGAGTTGGTGGCCTCTATTGGTTCAGGCGGGCGGCCAGTTCTGCGCGAACAAGGCCGCCGCCTTTGAGAGGATATCGCACTCTTGATGCAGCTGTTTGTTCTCACGGCGAAGTCGGCGCTATTCGTCCCGTTCTTCGCTGTTCAGGATATCGGCACGCCTTCCGCAATCCCGCTCCGGCTGCCTGATCCCTGTGTGGACGGTCGCGACGCAGGGCTCGATTTCCTCCGCAGTTCGTCCGGCTCAATGCAACTCGACGCTCTGATCCTGGAAAGCCGCCGGATACGGGTTTCTTGTTCGCGGCATCAGAACACCTCTCCACTTCAGTAACAGGATGTCCACAAAACCGGGGGAAATCTACCATCTGAACGATTGGCCCGCTGGTTAGACCGGGCTAACAGCGCAATTCTAACGGCGGGCTTTGTTGCACAAATCGGGGTTTGAGCAGAGTTTCCCTTTCCCCAGACGGACTTATCCTACGGGCTCAGTGACAGGTATGCCAAGAGCTGTGTAGCGGTTGAGCACCGCGATCCGGACTTGGAGTTCGGCCACCTGCCGGTCGAAGTCTCGGGCCATAAGGCCTTGGCCAAGAAGTTTGACGCAGTTCATCTTCGTTTCTGCGCGGCTGCGGCGGTGATACCCAGTCAATTTCCTCCAGAGCGCCCGGCCAAGGTACTTGCAGGCCCTTACGGCTTCGTTTCTCGCCACGGCACCCGCCGTGGTTGGCTTCCAAAGTTGGGCATTCTTGCGCGGTGGGATGATGGCAGCGGCTCCCCGAGCGGCAATCACATTGTGGCATCTGCGCGTGTCATAGGCCCCATCGGCAGTGACCGTGGCGATGTCTTGATCCGGTGGGATTTGCTCCAGCAGGTCAGGCAACATCGGCGCGTCGCCGACATTGCTTGTGGTGACCCCGACTGCGCGGATCTCCAGTGTTTCCTCGTCCATACCGAGGTGAAGCTTGCGCCACAGGCGCTTCTTTGGGCCGCCATGCTTGCGCGCATTCCATTCGCCTTCACCTTCGGCCTTGATCCCGGTCGCATCAATCAACAGATGGAGAGGCCCCGACCCGCCACGATAAGGGATGGCGACGTTCAGCGTCTTCTGGCGGCGACACAGAGTGCTGAAGTCGGGAACTTTCCAGTCAAGCCCAGCCAAACGCAGCAGGCTTTCGACGAAGCCCGTTGTCTGCCTCAAGGGCATGCCGAACAGTACCTTCATCGTCAAACAAACCTGGATCGCTGCGTCGCTGAAATCGGGTTGACGCCCCCGCTTGCCTGTCGGCGGCGCTTACCACGACATCTCGGGATCAAACCAGATTGATAGCGAACCGCGCTGCTTCAGCGCCGTGTTGTACGAAGGCCAGTTCCTGGTCTTGTACTTCGTAGGGGACCAACTGCTCATGCACCGTTGCTACCCCACTGGATTCACACAGTGAATCCCTTACACCATTTGTGCAACAAAGCCTCGCTGAAGTATCCTCTTTTCATCGACAGTCTTCTCAGTCCGAGAGCAGGCTCACTTGAAATCGAGGAAGTTTGATACGAGAAGGTCAATATCGCGCAGAATCTGAGTCTTCCTTTTCCAGCACAGATGCAGATTGTTTCCTAGATCAACATGCGACCGACGGTTGATACAGTCGGATTGAACCGCCCCTTCCGTTCAGAAGGGGCGGTTTCGCGTTAAAACATCAGACGCGTCCCAAAAACAATAGAGGTAACGCCGTTTTCTTCTCCGCTTGCACGAATAAGATCAGCCGTCCCACCGAAGGACTTTTCGTAGTTAACCCCTATGTAAGGTGAGAAGGAACGATCAATCAAATCATAGCTCAGCCGCAGCCCAGCTTCGATTGTTGCACCACCCGAAGCTTGATCATAAGCAAGATCATCCTCAAGGGGAACCGTTACTTCGATGCTAGGTGTCAAGATGAGTCGATTGGTAATTAGACCCTCATACTCCGCCTCAAATCGAAAGAACGAATGATCGGACAAAAAGAAGTCAGCATCAACCTCTAGGAAACCAGGAGCAAGACCTTTAAGGCCTAGCACCGCATTATACCGATCCGGTAATCCGTCGGGTGTACTTGCCTGAACACCGACAACGCCGTCAAAGAAAGTCGAAATCGGGAACTGTAGCCGCAGCTGGTTTTCCAAGCCTTCGAAGTCGCCAGACCCTTCCACGATTTCAGCTTCGCTCCGCCAAACGAACTTCAACTCGTCTGTTCCAACGACGAAATCGAAATCCCAGACAAAGACGTTTTCGCCGTTGTCACCGTCTCGATATTCGAACTGCTCCGCCTGAAACCCGTAGATGAGCGGTTCGGCTTGAGCCGTCGAAGCGGCTGCAAGCATCATGCCTGCAGCGCTAGCTATCTTTATGTTTTGCATTGATCTTTTCCTTCGTATTCGAGGCACTTATGCCGGTCGGCCGCGCACCACGACTTTGCGGAACATGCCAGCATCAGCGTGGTATGAGAGTAAGCGCCGTCTCAACCCCACATTGCTGCTAATGGCTTCGGCTGCGATGTGATCTCCATCTCATGATGGGGAGTGCGTTTCGCAATGTGCGCTACAAATTCGTTTCTCAAATCTCTG